>JACPOD010000096.1 GCA_016185185.1 Sphingobacteriales bacterium
GTGATAAGAGCGGCTGTCCGGCAAAACTTCTACCTTTATCCATACGGTTTGTTTTTGTGTAGTAACTCAAACATAACCATTATGGGTGGTTCGAAAGAACTGCCCTTTTATTTATATTTTAGTCGGACAATAGTGATTTTCAATAAATAATTTAAGGCTATCTTCCTTGTTTTCACGAATTAATTGCAAGTTCATTTTGTGAATTTATTTATTTGTTACGATTTTGCTCAATAACATTCCCGGCCGTAAAAGTACACCGCCGCATACAACCTGCGCTAAAACTTCGGCTGTTTAAAAAAGCTATGGTGTACAAGTGTGCGACGCAACCGAAGCTTAATAGTAGCAACGCAGTTAAGTACATAAAAATTCCTGCCATCCTTGTGTATAACCTTTTCCCTTATAAAAATTGCCCACATTTTTTTAATTGCTGTGGATAACTGGGGCTCTTGAAAATTGCTTCCATTCCGCTAAATTCGCAGCCAAGTAAATTTAAAACGAAGACTAATCAAACCTTCCCCCACTGGGGGAAATGAAGGGGGCTTATGGCTAAGGAAAGAGATACTAACCTGTTTGAGTATAACGAGGAATCTATTAAAACGCTCGAGTGGCGGGAGCATATACGCCTGCGCCCCGGTATGTATATCGGTAAACTGGGCGATGGCACCAGTCCGGATGATGGCATTTATGTGCTGCTAAAAGAAGTTATTGACAACTGTATTGACGAACATACCATGGGCTATGGTAAACATATTGATGTTACCATTGAAAAAGGTGTGTGTACGGTTCGTGATTATGGACGTGGTATTCCTCTGGGTAAAGTGGTGGATGTGGTGAGCAAGATAAATACCGGCGCCAAGTACGACAGTAAAGTGTTTCAAAAAGCAGTGGGATTAAATGGCGTGGGTACCAAGGCGGTGAATGCACTCAGCAGTTCGTTTAAGGTTACGGCTTTCAGAGAAGGTAAAGAAAAAACGGCCGAGTTTGAAAAAGGCCTGCTGATAAAAGAACATAAAGAAACAAAGAGTACAGAAGATAATGGCACACTCGTAACGTTTATACCGGATGAAAGTGTATTTAAAAATTATCATTATATACATGAGTACCTCGATAACCAGTTTTGGAATTACTGTTATTTAAATGCCGGCCTCGTTATTAATTATAATGGCAAGCGTTATGTAAGTAAAAATGGTTTGCTCGATTTGCTGCAGCGTAAAACCAATGCCGACGAAATACGTTATCCCATCATTCATTTGCAGGGTGAAGATATTGAAGTAGCACTCACACATGAAAATCAATACGGCGAAGAATATTATTCATTTGTGAATGGACAATTTACCACGCAGGGTGGTACACACTTAGCGGCATTCAGAGAAGCGTATGTAAAAACCATCCGTGATTTTTATAAAAAGGATTATGATGCGGCGGATATAAGAGGAAGTATATGTGCGGCTATATCTGTTCGTGTGCAAGAGCCGGTGTTTGAAAGTCAGACCAAAACAAAATTAGGTTCGCAGGTGGTGTATGACGGCGGCCCAAGTATGAAAAATTTTGTAGCTGATTTTCTTGCCCGTGACCTGGATCTTTACCTGCATAAAAACCCAACCGTTGCAGATGCGTTGAAAAAACGCATTGAGCAAAATGAAAGAGAACGTAAAGAATTAGCCGGTATTAAAAAACTGGCGAATGAAAGGGCGAAGAAAGCAAATCTGCACAACAAGAAACTCCGTGACTGCCGTTATCATTACAATGACGAGCCAACAGGCAAGGATAAAGACGTTATCATTGAAAAAGCAAAAGAGAGTACCATTTTTATTACGGAGGGAGATAGTGCCAGCGGTTCCATTACCAAATCAAGAAATATGGAAACGCAGGCGGTATTTAGTTTGCGTGGTAAGCCGCTTAACAGTTATGGGTTAACCAAGAAAGTGGTGTATGAAAATGAAGAGTTCAATTTACTGCAACATGCTTTGAATATTGAAGAAGGATACGAAGGCCTGCGTTATAATAATATTGTATTTGCTACCGATGCAGATGTGGATGGCATGCACATCCGTTTGCTATTGATGACTTTCTTTCTGCAGTTCTTTCCTGATTTGGTGAAGAATGGTCACGTGTATATTTTACAAACACCATTGTTCAGAGTAAGAGATAAGAAAGAAACTTTTTATTGTTATGATGAAAAGGAAAAACAGGAAGCAATAAAAAAACTTGGTGGTAAACCGGAGATAACAAGGTTTAAAGGGTTGGGTGAAATTAGTCCGGAAGAGTTTGCCAGGTTTATTGGCCCGGAGATGAAATTGGACCCGGTGATGCTGTTACCCGAAATGCACATACAACAGTTGCTGGAATATTATATGGGAAAGAATACACCGGACAGGCAGGATTTTATTATTGATAATTTGAAGGTGGAGATTGATGCCCCCATCCCCTAAAGGGGGGTATGAAACCACTTACGGGGAAGTTTTACAATAAGATGCGATGATGGTTTTAGCAAACTGTTTTAGTAATTTTGATTAAACATTTATTTATGCTGACGATTGAATATGTTAACGATAAAAATGGCAAGGTTAAAGCAGTACAGGTTCCAATAAGGCAATGGGATGCATTAACACAAAAAATAAAAAAGTATGAGCAGGCTTTGCAGATAAAATCTGATTTGCAGCAGGCTTTTAAAGAAGTAAAGCTAATGCAAAAAGGGAAAATTAAAAAGCAAACCTTATCGCAATTTTTAGATGAGTTATAAAGTAATACCCACTCTTAAATTTACCAAACAGGCTAAACGGCTTATTAAAAAATATCAGTCGCTAAAAAAAGAATTGCAATTGCTGGGAGATGAATTGGCGCAATCGCCAGATTTTGGAACAAGCCTGGGGAATATTCATATAAAATAAGAATAGCTGTAAAGAGTAAAGGTGGTGGTAAAAGCGGGGGTATGCGGGTGATTACTTATTTAGTTACAAAAGAAGAGGAAGTTTATTTATTGACGATTTATGATAAAGCAGAACAGGCGTCAGTTGATAACGAAGTTTTAAAAAATATTATAAAGGAGTTTATTCCAAAACAAAAGTAAATATGATTCATATAGTTTTTAATGCTGATGATGTGGATGTTTTAAACGAAGCCATTGCTTTAGATGAAACCATGCAGGGTGAAGTGATGCAGGTGAAGGATGATTATGCCGTTGGCCCTTTATTGAATATTTATACGGAAGAAGGGATTGAAGCGAGAAGACAATGGTGGAGAGAAGTGTTGGCTGGTGGTGATTATGCCGGCAAAGTGGATAGCGGTGAGGTGGATGATGTTAAGTTGACAGGTGAGTTAGTTGACAGGTTGAAAGGAAATGAAGAAGAAATTGTTTGGATATGGGCGGCGCAGAACAAACATGATGTAAGTGGTTATTACTGGCTGATGAGCCAATTGAAAGATTTCCAGGGCAGAGTTTTTATTCTTTATCTCAACAACCTTCCTTTTATAAATGAAAAAGGAAATATTTTTTATCCGGAATGGTTGCACCAGATACAGCCGAAAGAATTTTTGAAAGCTAAGAAATTAGCAAGGGAAATTACACTAAGTGAATTTGAAGTAGATCCCGACATCTGGCAAAAAATCTGCGAAGAAAATAAAGGTGTTCGTTTGCTGGAAGGGGGAAAGAAATTGACACAGGAGGAGTATAATTTCTATGATGGTGAACTAAAGAAATTTATTACTGGTGATTGGCAAAAAGCCAGCAAGATCATTCATAACTTTTTACATAAGGCAAAAAGTACTACTGGTGATGCGTATTTGTTATGGAGATTGAAAGGGCTGATCAATGAAGGAGTGTTTGATGTACAAGGGGAATTGGGTAAGATGAAAGATTTTGAAGTGAAGCAAAAAACAAAACAAGAAGAAAGTATTAATGTTGAATGATGAAGGTTAAATGTTGAATATGGTTCATTCAAAATTCATCATTCAACATTCAAAATAATTTGAAATGAGTGCAGCTAAAAGTAAAATTTCAGACTTATTATCCAATGACAATGGAATACAGGGCCAGTACAAAACCTGGTTCCTCGATTATGCTTCTTATGTAATATTGGAACGTGCCGTACCCGCTGTGGAAGATGGATTAAAACCGGTGCAACGCCGTATTCTTCATGCGATGAAGGAAATGGATGATGGTCGTTTTAATAAAGTGGCGAACATTATTGGTCAGAGTATGCAATACCACCCGCATGGTGATGCAAGCATTGGTGATGCATTAGTAAACATGGGGCAGAAAGACCTGTTGATTGAAACACAGGGTAACTGGGGCGATGTAAGAACCGGTGATGATGCGGCTGCCCCCCGATATATTGAAGCAAGACTTTCCAAATTTGCATTAGATGTAGCGTTTAATAATAAAACCACTGAATGGGCTTTGAGTTATGACGGTCGTAAAAACGAACCGGTAACACTGCCAATGAAGTTTCCTTTGTTATTAGCGCAGGGTGCTGAAGGTATTGCTGTGGGGCTGGCGACAAAAATTCTTCCACATAACTTTTGTGAACTGATTGATGCTTCCATTAAATATTTAAGAGGAAAACGTTTTGAACTTATCCCTGATTTTCTTACAGGCGGAATGATTGATGCTACCAATTACAATGATGGCAAACGGGGTGGTAAAGTAAGAGTGAGAGTGCATATTGAAGAAGCTGATAAAAAAACATTGCTGATTAAAGACGTGCCGTATGGTGTTACTACTTCTTCTTTGATCGATTCAATTATCAAGGCCAATGACCAGGGTAAAATAAAAATTAGAAAAGTAACAGATAATACTGCTGCTGAAGTAGAAATACAAATTGACCTGGCGCCGGGCATTTCTCCGGATATTACCATTGATGCATTATATGCTTTTACCGATTGTGAAGTTTCTATTTCCCCTAATGCCTGCGTTATTTCAAATCAGAAACCGCAATTTCTTGGCGTAAACGAATTACTTAAACTTTCTGCAGAGCAAACCAAAGAATTGCTCAAGAAAGAACTGGAGATACGGTTAGCTGAGTTGCACGAAAAATGGCATTATACTTCATTGGAGAAAATATTCTTTGAAGAAAAGATTTATAAAGAGCTGGAGAAAAAACATGCTACCTGGGATAAAGTGATTGAAGCGATCGGGGATGCCTTCCAGCCATTTCAGAAACAATTGAGAAGAGATATTACAAGAGAAGATATTATTAAGCTCACAGAAAAACCTGTACGCCGTATTTATCGTTTGGATATTGATGAACTGAACGAACAGATAAAAGGACTGGAAGCAGACATTAAGCAAGTAAAGCATGATTTAGCCAACCTGGTTGATTATGCTGTAGCATATTATGAAAACCTGCTGAAGAAATATGGTAAAGGCCGTGAACGTAAAACGGAAATTAAACTGTTTGAAACCGTACAGGCAAAAACAGTGGCTATTGCCAACACCAAATTGTATGTAAACCGGGAGGATGGTTTTGTTGGTACATCGCTAAAGAAAGATGAGTTTGTATGTGATTGCTCTGACCTGGATGACATTATCGTATTTGCCAAACGGGGCATCATGAAAGTGGTGAAGGTGCAGGATAAAGCATACATCGGAAAAGATGTTTTGCATGTGGCCATCTTTCAGAAAAATGATGAACGCACCACCTACAATATGATTTATGTGGATGGAAAAAGTGGTGTGAGTTATGCCAAGCGGTTTAATGTTACCGGTGTTACCAGAGATAAGGAATATGATTTAACCAGGGGCGATGATAAAAGCAAAGTTCATTATTTTACCGCCAATCCCAATGGGGAAGCAGAAGTGGTGAAAATAAACTTAAGCCCAAGTTGCAGTGCGAGGAATAAAGAACTGGAATTTTATTTTGAAACACTCGAAATAAAAGGCCGCAGCAGTATGGGTAACCAGGTAACCAAGTATCCCATCAAATCTGTCAAATTAAAAGAAGCCGGTAAGTCAACACTCAGCGGACGTAAACTTTGGTTTGATGATCAGTTTGGAAGATTAAATACAGAAGAGAAAGGGCAGTACCTCGGAAGTTTTCAGCCGGAAGAACAGATACTGGTTATTTATAAAGATGGTAATTATGAAATTACAGACCAGGAATTAACACAGAAGCTTGATCCGGAGAATGTGATCTTCATTCAGAAATTCAATCCTGAAAAAATTATTACTGCTGTGTATTTAGATAACGATAAGTACCAGTATAATGTAAAACGTTTCAAAATTGAAACCACTACATTAAAGAATAAATTCTTCTTCATTAAAGAAGGGGAAGGTAATTATGTGGAAACAGTTACTACTGCAGAAGAACCCATATTAGCTATGCAGAGTGGTCGTGGTGCGCAGGTACGTAAAGCAAAAATTAAAATTGCTAAAGTAGCGGAAGTGATGGGATGGAAAGCCGTAGGAGCTAAGCTGGCTGATTATAACAAGAGTATAGAAATGGAATGGCAAAACCCCAAAGAAGAAGATAAGCAGGGTGAGTTGTTTGAATAAATTATAAAAGGCTGAGTCATCTCAGCCTTTTAGTTTATAAATCGTTTCATTTCCCGCTCTACATCTTTTTGTTTGATGCTTTCTCTTTTATCGTGGAGTTTTTTACCCTTTGCCAGCCCTATTTCTATTTTGGCAAAATGTTTTTCATTGAAGAATATTTTTACCGGAACGATCGTGTAACCTTTTTCTTTGGTCTTACTCTCAATTTTGCGCAATTCTTTTTTGGTAAGCAGTAGTTTTCTTTCCCTTAATGGTTCGTGATTATAAATAGTGCCCAGTTTATATTCGGCAATATGTAACCCTTTTATAAATAATTCCCCTTTGTGTAAATAACAATAGGCATCGTTAAAACTTACTTTACCGCTCCGTATGGATTTTATTTCTGTACCGGTCAAAACCATTCCTGCATTGAAACTTTGTTCAATGAAATATTCGTGAAAGACAGAACGGTTTTTTAATTCAGCCATTTTTTAATGGATAATTGAAAATGGAAAGTTGAAAATGTATTTGATTACATAAAAGTAACCAGTAATAAGCAACAAATAACCAGCAACTAGTTCTTAAAATGATTTAAAACGGTGCCCAGTTTTTCTTTCATTTCTTTTCGGTCAACAATAAAATCCAGGAAGCCTTTTTCCAGTAAGAATTCACTTCGCTGGAAACCTTCGGGTAAATCTTTTTTAATGGTTTCTTTAATAACCCTTGGCCCGGCAAAGCCAATTAAGGCACCTGGTTCGGCAATATTCAAATCACCCAGCATGCCAAAGGAGGCTGTAACACCACCAAAGGTTGGATCAGTTAATAAAGAGATGTATGGAAGTTTAGCGTCTGTTAATTGTGATAATTTACCCGATACTTTAGCGAGTTGCATTAACGAAAATGCACTTTCCATCATCCTGGCACCACCGGATTTATTGATGATCATAAAGGCAGCTCTGTGTTCAATAGCATAATCAATGCCCCTGGCGATCTTTTCACCCATCACACTTCCCAGCGAACCACCAATAAATTCAAAATCCATACAGGCGATCACAATGCTATTACCTTTTATTTGCCCCGCTGCCACACTGATTGAATCATGCAGATCCGTTTTCTTCCAAATATCTTCCAATCGCTTATGGTATGGTTTCAAATCAGTAAAGCCTAAGAAATCCTTTGAACGTATGTTGGTAAAAAGTTCGGTGTATTGAGATTCGTCAAATAAAAAATCAAAATAATCGGCACTGCCAATGCGGTGATGATGGTTGCATTTGGGACAGGTATATAAAGATTCTTCCAGTTCGGTAATCGTGCAGGTGTATTTGCAGTTGGGACATTTGGTCCACAAACCTTCAGGGGTTTCTTTTTTCTCCGAAGTTTTGGTTAAGATCCCTTTTTGTATTCTTTTGAACCAGGAAGTTCTGTGTGCACCTCCCGGAAAATCTTCGCCTGTTAAGTTCACCTCTATATCCTCTTCTTTTGCCATATGCTGTTATTTATGGAGCTGCAATATAAAGATTTATTTAAAAACGGTATTTATAACTGAAATCTGATTAAAGACTGGTTGTTAGCATTTTAGCAGCCATTTCTTTAAATAGTTTGTAAGCAACCATTGCGGTCATGTTGTTGATGTCCCTGGTTGGGTTGTATTCTACTATATCGGCGCCAATTATGGGAACCCTGATGGCTTGAATGATGCTGATAAGTTCCCTTGCTGTTAAACCGCCGGGTTCGTGGTGGGAAATGCCCGGAGCATAAGCAGGGTCAAGTACATCTAAATCAAGGGATATGTATAAAGGAGAAGAAAGTGTTTGAATAAAGTTGGTACTGAAATCTTTCATTTCGATAATCCGGACTCCATATTTTGCTGCCTGTTCCCGTTGATGGGTGTTTAATGTGCGGATGCCCACTTGAGTGAGAGAGGCGATGTTACCTGTTTCCATTAAACGGGCAAAGGGCGAAGCATGCGAGTAAGGATTGTCTTCAAAATTTTCATACAAATCTGCATGAGCATCCAAATGAAGAATGTGTATGGGCTGATATGCATCTGCATGTGCAGCGATGATGGGATAACTTACTGAATGATCTCCACCCAAGCAAATGAGTTTATCGCCGTTCTGAATATGATGGGCAACCGAACTTTTGATGCTATTAAATGCTTCTGCTGAAGAAAATGACTGGAGGTTCAAATCGCCTTCATCCATATAATTTTCATTAACAGCGATACTCATTCCATTTTCTGCAAAGCGATTGGCTGAGCCATCAGTATCCATTTTTCTTATTAGTGGTGGTGCTAATGCCGGGCCTTGCAGGAAGGATGAGTTTTTATCGAAGGGTATGCCGAGGACTTTGAGCATTTAATTTTTTTTATAAATGTATGGAGAAAGGAAGGAATAAAATGTATGTCAGGCTGAGCTCGTCGAAGCCCTGGTGAACTAAGTACAAATGCTGAACTATACTTCGACAAGCTCAGTATGACAGCTTTGCCGGACTATTGTACTACTGTAACTTCGGTTGATTAATTCTGTTGTAATATCTGGAGACTTTCCGGCTCTTATTTTGCATAAATCAACTAATGATAATTTAAGTTGATTTCATCAGGTGATTTTATTATTCCCTTTTCAATAGCCCAGTTAAGGTAAAATTTTGCAGATATGGTGTCAACAGAAAATTTAATTAATGGTGCAGGAGGATTTAATCCAGAAATTTTTCTCAGTGCAACGAGTCTGGAATAACACACATTCATACCTTTAAAATTTATATGGGTTGACATTCTTGGGTCTAAAATATTCGACAGTAATGGTCTTACCGCAGAAACATCTTTTCTTTCACCTAGTTTATATGCAGCTTTAATAATAGTGGTTGTATGGTTGTGAACGTTCAAATCTTCCTGTAATTTTTTGTTAGATGGTCTTAATATGAAATAGATAACGAGAACAGAGATTAAAACTAATGATAGGGTAATTATTTTTTTCATTTGTGAGCTTGTTATATAAATATACAAAAAAGCGTCCCTCAATAAAGAACGCTTTTTAAAATATATAGCAATATCCTTAAGCTATAGTAACACTGTCATCCAAATAAACATCCTGTATCGCATTCAAAATTTCTACGCCTTCCTTCATTGGTCGCTGAAAGGCTTTTCTTCCACTAATCAATCCCATTCCACCTGCCCGTTTATTAATAACAGCAGTGCTAACGGCTTCTGCTAAATCACTTTCACCAGATGAAGCACCACCGGAATTAATTAATCCTGCACGACCCATATAACAATTAGCCACCTGGTAACGGCATAAATCAATAGGATGGTCACTGGTTAACTCTGTATAAATGCGTGGGTCATTTTTACCATAAGCAGATTCTTTGGTATTCAACGCTAAGTAACCACCGTTGTTCTCCGGTAATTTTTGTTTGATGATATCTGCTTCTATGGTTACACCGAGATGATTGGCTTGCCCTGTTAAATCAGCCGATACATGAAAATCTTTTTCTTTTGTTTTAAAAGCAGGATTACGCAAATAGCACCAGAGGATAGTAGCCATTCCCAATTCATGCGCCATTTCAAAAGCTTTGCTTACTTCCTGTATTTGCCGGGTACTTTCATCACTACCAAAATATATGGTAGCACCCACAGCAGCAGCTCCCAGTTCCCAACTGGCTTTAATGGAAGCAAACATGATTTGGTCAAACTTATTGGGATAAGTCAAAAACTCGTTGTGATTAATCTTTACAATAAACGGAATTTTATGCGCATACTTCCTCGTAAGAAAGCCTAATCCACCATACGTAGTGGCCACTGCGTTACATCCACCCTCAATAGCGAGTTTAATAATATTTTCCGGGTCAAAGTAAATGGGATTTTTGGCAAAGGATGCACCGGCACTATGTTCAATTCCCTGGTCAACGGGAAGAATGGATAAATAACCGGTGTTGGCTAATCTTCCATTTCCATACATCGCCTGCAGGTTACGCAACACCTGCGGATTACGGTCGCTGGCGGCAAATATTCTTTCCACAAAATCTGGTCCCGGCAAATGCAATTGTTCTTTGCTGATGGTTTTGCTTTGGTGGGAGAGGAGATACTCGGCTTTGGTTCCTAAGAGGTCAGTGATTTTTTGTGATGGCATGCTGTTATCGTTTAAAAGTTTAAAGGTTTAAAGTTGCTGGTTGCAATGGTCAATGGTCAATGGTCAATGGTCAATGGTCAATGCTAACAAGTGTTGGCAAAGGTAGGAAGTTAAGATGAATTGATTAGTTGAAATTGTCAGGCTGAGCTTGTCGAAGCCTTGTTGAAATTCAGTACAAAAGCTCAGCGACCCTTCGACAAGCTCAGGGTGACAAAAAAAAATCCCGCCAGCGGCGGGACTTAATATGCTTGCAGCTAACAGCTAAAAGCCAGTGGCTTCTTATGCATTCCTGTTGATACAATTCAAATCTTCAAACGCCGTTTCCAAACGCTTGATGAAGGTTTCTTCACCTTTACGCAACCATACACGTGGATCGTAATGTTTTTTGTTTGGTTTATCAGCTCCTTCAGGATTACCTAACTGGCCTTGCAGGTAAGCTTCATTCTTTTTGTAATTGTTCAGCACACCTTCCCAGAAAGCCCATTGAAGGTCGGTATCAATATTCATTTTGATAGCGCCATAACCAATTGCTTCACGAATCTGGTGCTGGGGTGAACCACTACCACCATGAAATACAAACCACACTGGTTTTGGTCCGGTCTTTAATTCTTTTTCAATATAAACCTGACTGTTATTTAAAATCTCCGGACGTAACACTACATTACCAACACTATACACACCATGCACATTACCAAATGCAGCAGCCACTGTAAACATGTTACTTACTTTGCTTAACTCAGTATACGAATAGGCCACATGTTGCGGCTGTGTATATAATTTTTCATTTTCTACATCACTATTATCAACACCGTCTTCTTCACCACCGGTAACTCCTAATTCAATTTCAATACTCATACCTAATGGCGCCATGCGTTTAAAAAATTCAACCGAAGTATGAATGTTTTCTTCAATTGGTTCTTCACTTAAATCGAGCATGTGTGAACTGAATAAAGGCTGACCTTTTTCTTTGTAAAATTGTTCACCTGCATCAATCAAACCGCTGATCCATGGTAACCACTTTTTAGCAGCATGATCTGTATGCAATACTACCGGTACGCCATAGTATTTGGCAACATTATGAATATGCAGGGCGCCGGAAACAGCACCGCTGATATTAGCTTGTAATTTATCGTTAGGCATTCCCTTACCGGCGATGAACTGCGCACCGCCATTAGAGAATTGAATGATAACAGGAGAATTTACTTTTGCAGCCGCTTCTAATACACCATTGATGGTATTAGTGCCGATAGTGTTTACTGCGGGTAATGCAAACTGGTTTTCTTTGGCATCATTGTAGAGTGCTTCGAGTTCTTCTCCAAAAAGCACCCCGGCTCTGTACTTGCTCATTGTTTTAATACAAATTTTGGGTTGATAAAAATTTCACTGGCAGGCATCATAAAATTGAGGCGCTAAGATACCCTGAAATGTTTTTCTAAAAAATTATTAATAGCTAACGGGTGTTATTGAAATTGAAGGACTAAAATGTCCTTACCCGGGATTGTAATTATGCTTTTTGCCGACCTGGCAACTATGCCAGATAGGAAATTTTCCTTATCAATATCCGAACGGTAGAAGTAAAGATAAAAGTTGATGTTATGTTCATTAAAGGCAGCAAGCAATTCCTGCGACGAGTAGTTTGGTTTTGTAACTAAATAATACTGGCTGTTGGTTAGAAAAGCGAGTTTGGTACACCAGGCATTATCTGAAGTGCCAGAGTTGTTATTGGTGAATTTCCCTTTTATATTATTGGCAGAAAAAAAACTTTTTATTTGAATCATATCCTTTCCGTTATTCCTGAGGTCCTGTAATGAGTTAATGGAAGAAAAAAGAAAACTTCCGAAAAAGATAAATAAGATAAGGAAACGGGTAATGAAATTTCGAATCGCCGGTAGAATTTTTTCTTCCAGCAAGCGGCAGCCCAGTATTAAACCGGCAATACCGGTGAACCAAATGTACCGGGTTTCAATATGAATTAATAAATAGCCGGTTGTTAAAACAATACATGCCAGCAAGAGTATTGCATGAAGGAAAAAGATTTGTTTTCTATTGGTTTTAATGATCCTGATGAACCAGTATGCAAAAATGGCTAAGAGAACAAAAGATAATTCGGAAAATAACAGCAGGCTTTCTTTGATATTGTGTAATGCCAGCTTTATTGCCTTCAAAAAATTATTTAATGAGCTGAGTGGCCCGTAAAATTTTTGATAATAGGGGTAAGGGTCTTCCCAGTAATTAAAAGAATCTGCATAGGGCGGGGGCGCCAGTAATCCCATTTGTTTAATAGAAACTGCTGTATTACCCAGGTACCAGTTATAATTTAACGTACCGGCAGTACTAAAAGTGAGTATATGATATTTCAGGTACAGGCAATAAATCCAACCACTAATTAAAAGGAAAAAAATAAAGTATGCAGCTAAAACATTTTTCAGGATCTGTTTTAAAGGAATTAAAGGTCTGTTCCACCAATAATATAACAGATGAACACTTAAATGAAATACGAGAAAAAAAGGGAGGCTGTACGATTTTGCAAGATAAGCCAGTGCCATTACAAGGGAGCACCAAAATTGCAACCTTGGTGTTTGAAAATAATTGGTAGCTGTAATGATGTTTAGATAAATAAGTAAGAATAGTAATTGCAGGAAATCTCCGGCTATTTGCTGGTGTGTATAGGCAAGTAAAATGATTGGCAGCGAAAAAAGGATGATCGTTTGTAAAGTAGTATTTTGAATAATTTTTTTTTGCAATGCTGCAGTTTGATAAATGATACCGCAGCTAATACCAATATTAATTAATTTAAAAACGAGGAAAGGGTTTTTTGAATAGTTGATAAACAAAGCAGCTATCCAGCAATTAAGAGGACTCCATAGCCCGTTAATACTTCTTAACCACTCTCCATTTGCCACCTGTCTTGCAATGGTTATATATGCCGTAGCATCAACGTCAAAGCTGTATTGATACCAGGGGAGTGTGGAAAAAAAAAGTAACAGCAATGCTGCTATCGATATCCATTTGCTGTATTTAACTCCAACTTCAGACATATATAAGACCGAATATACTGAAATACTTTGCTTTATTTTAAGGCAGATAAGCTACGGGAACTTATCTTTATCGCACAATGCAAGGCATCTGTATAATAATCCCTTGTTACAACGAAGCCAGCAGGCTGGACGAGAATTCTTTCCAACAATTCTTATTGGAAAGAAAGGAGTTCTCAATTTGTTTTGCTGATGATGGCAGTACAGATGATACTATACGGATATTAAACAAAATCCAATCAGAATTCAGGGGAAGGGTATTTATTGTTCGCTCCGGATTAAATGTTGGGAAAGCTGAAATTATCCGGAAAGCAATAAATGAAATGAGTGCTGAAAAAGTATTTGAGTATTATGGTTATTTTGATGCAGATCTTTCTGCACCATTGGAAGCAGCCATTCCTTTTGTTGATTTTCTTGTAAAAAATAAGGAAAAGCAGATCGTTTTCGGCAGCAGGATTGATAAGCCAGGAACGGTAATATATAAAAATTATTTGCGGCATATTGCCGGAAGAATTTTTTCATTGATTGTAAACAATTATTTTAAACTCACTTTATATGATACACAATGTGGAGCAAAAGTTTTACGACGGGAAATTGTTCCCGTGATTTTTGCAGAACCCTTTGTCTCAAGATGGTTGTTTGATATTGAGATTATTTTAAGATTGAGAAAACATTTTGGTGAGGATAATATTTTTGTGGAAGAAACTGCTTTGTTGTACTGGGCAAATAAAAAAGGATCAAAAATTACTTTGAAAGATCTGCTACGCCTGCCTTCAGAGCTGGTAACTATTAAGAAAAAATATTTCTAAAAGAGGAAAGGAGTGAATTAAAATATTCCGGTGCATATAATAAGCGGCTGCCATACCAACTGAACATCTCACCATCAACCAGCATTATTTCCCCTTTAAAACCTGTTGCGTTTATTTCTGCTATATGTTTTTCTTTAAATGGGAATGGCTCACTGGATAAAAGCAGTAATTCACAATTCAGTGCCATTATTTCTTCTAAAGTAATTTCAGGGTAACGGATTTTATGTGCAAGTATATTTTTAAATCCGCACCTGCTCATCATATCGCTTATAAAAGTATCGGAGCCCGCCGCCATATAAGGTTTTTGCCAGATGAGGTAACAGGTATTAATACCATGCCAGTTAGGTTGAAAGGTATTAAATGCATTTCTGATTTTTTGAGTTAAATTTTTTGCTTCATATAATCGATTGGTAAGTTGCCCGACGTCCGTAATCATTTGAAAAGCATCTTCAAGCGTTTTTATATCACTTATGTAAACAGGAAAATGTTTCTGTAATAATTCAATTTGCGAATACTCATTTTCTTCTTTATTAGCAATGATCAGATCTGGATTTAGATGTTCTATTAAATGTGTATCAAGTGTCTTTGTTCCTCCGATTCTTGTTTTTTTTCTAAACCACTCATCCGGGTGAATACAAAATTTTGTGATACCAATTGTTTCGGTATTCAACGATAGGGAGTAAAGTAATTCTGTCTGGGACGGTACTACTGATATGATTTTTTGAGGATAATATGAAAGATTAATTTTTTGACCTGTTTGATCCGTAATGGTTATCATAATCGGAAACAAAATAAAACAAAAAATCCCGTCTCGGGTTAAACGATGACGGGATTAATTTTTTACTGTGAACCAGGGTGTTAATCATAGGTTTTTCCAGTAACTACAAATTTGGAAAAACAATTCCGGTTAGCAACAGCCGGTTTTTTCAGGTTGCCCTTATCAAAAGGAGCCTGGCCATAGGATTTTTTGGATAATGTTGGTTCTCTCAGGACTTGGATTCAAAATATTTTTAAAGAACTAATAGTTAAAAAAAGAAGTTGATTGATATTGGATTATTTTTTTGGTTTTTCACTGAAGACTTGTTCTTCAGCTGGCCGGTATTGGATTTTCGGTTTTTCAGGATTTGGATTTGATTGATATTGCTATCAACCAACTTCTGTAACAAATGTATTACAGGGCATACAGGTAAACAAGAGCACAATTGCCCAATTTAAAAGCATCGGTAATTACACGTAGTTATAGTAAGCTTACTATTTTAAGTATGGGCAATTACAACTAATAAAAAATCCCGCCAGGTGGCGGGACTAATTTTTTTTCTGTGTACCAGAGTGGTTTGCTTAATAGCTTTTCAGAGATACGGATTACCAAAAATTAATAACAACTACTACGATGGTTTTTTCAAGGTATTGAGTTTTCTAAGGATACTGTTTTAAGGTTACAGGATTTTATTGTTTTTCAGGGTTTGGATCTTTCTATTAAAGGTTTAAAAAAATGAAGTTGACTGATATTGGATTTTTTATTTGGTTTTTCTAAGGATGATTTGGTTCAGGGTTTTTCTTCGGATATCAGGATGATTGATATGTATCAATCAACTTCTGATACAAATGTACTACCGCTACCAAAACTGTACAAGAGCACAATTGCCCTATTTCCATGCATCG
This sequence comes from Sphingobacteriales bacterium, assembly GCA_016185185.1. Classification (GTDB taxonomy): domain Bacteria; phylum Bacteroidota; class Bacteroidia; order Chitinophagales; family Chitinophagaceae; genus AWTP1-9. Next base: position 16,106 of record JACPOD010000096.1, read on the forward strand.
GTAATTACCACTCAAATCGTAAGGTTACGAATCGTAAAATGAAGAACTACGATAAACAAAAATCCCTCCATGGGGAGGGACAATTTTTTACTGTGAACCAGAGGTGAACTCATTTAGTCTTTCTTAGAAGCGGATTCCGGGTTACAGTTTTGGTTTTTCTCGGAATTTGGTTTAAAGGATACAGTTTTTTCAAAGGCTATTGGACCTGGTCTTTCTGGATTCGGATTTTAATATTTGCAATTAATCGTTATTTAAAAACTAAAAAGAAGTTGACTGATATTGGATTTTGCTTTTCATGAATTGGATTTTCGGCGTTTAGCTTTGGTTTCGTTTTTCTTAGGATTGGTTTTGGTTTTTCTTCGGATATCGTTTGATTGATTTAATGTATCAATCAACTTCTGATACAAATGTACTTCCGCTACTAAAACTGCACAAGAGCACTATTGCCCTATTAGCCTGCATCGGTATTTACAACTAAAATCGTAAGCTTACGATTTTTATTTTGGGGCTTATACGAAAAAAAAATCCCGCCATTAGCGGGACAAATTTTTTACTGTGAACCAGAGGTATACTACAAATAGTCTTTCAGAGAAACGGATTCCGGATTACAGCGTGGTCTTTCAAGGATTTAGTTTTTTCTTAGGATACAGTTTCTTCAAAGGCTCTTGGATTCTTATTCGGTTTTTCGGATTCGGATTTTCTTATTACTAAAGGTTACAAAAAAGAAGTTGACTGATATTGGATTTTGCTTTTCAAGAATTGGATTTTCGGCGTTTAGCTTTGGTTTCGGTTTTCTTAGGATTGGTTTTGGTTTTTCTTCGGATATCGTTTGATTGATTTAATGTATCAATCAACTTCTGATACAAATGTACTACCGCTACTAAAACTGCACAAGAGCACTATTGCTCTATTTCCATACATCGGTATATACCACTGTTTTCGTAAGGCTTCTATAATTACTCTCGTAAAACTCCCATAGCCGGAGACAGTAGTATAACTAACATGTATTAAATAAAAAATCCAGCTGTTGCATTAACAAACTGGATTCAAGTTGTTTATAGTTGCTGATTTATTATTTGGTTATGGACTGAATCAGGTCATATTTTGTAATTATATGAAAATTTCCTAATTCATCCTTACTCAGCACAGCGCCATTCTCTTTACTGATGAGGCTACTAATACGTTCAATGGGAGTATCAAAAGCAACTATGGGGTAGGCTTTTTCCAGTACCGATTCCACGGTTTGACTTTTCAAATCAGGATTGGTAAAAAGTTTATTGAATAAACCGCTTTCAGATACTGAGCCTACAGGTCCACTTCCGTTTAGTACCGGTATATTTTCAATATCATACTTCTTCATCAGCTCAACTGCCTCTGCAACAGATGCGGAGGGTTCAATGGTTACAATGCGGTTATGCGGACGGGAAGTAATGATATCTTTAAATGTTTTTACTTCCATAAAGCCTCTCTCGATCATCCACTGATCATTATATATTTTTCCTACATAACGGCTTCCGTGATCGTGGAATATGCAAACCACCAGGTCATCTTTCTTTAATTTACTTTTTAACTGCATCAGACCCTGTAAACAACTTCCTGCACTATAACCGCAAAACATTCCTTCTTCTTTTGCAAGTCTTCTCGCCATTATTGCCCCGTCTTTATCTGTTACCTGTTCAAAATGATCGATCACACTCATATCATAATTTTCCGGAACAAAGTCTTCCCCAAATCCTTCACTGATATAAGGATGTACTTCAGTCATATCAATTTTGCCTGTTTTAAAATACTTTGTAAGCAATGAGCCATACACATCAATTGCCCAAATTTGTATGTTGGGATTTTTTTCTTTTAAATACATAGCCGTACCTGTAATTGTGCCGCCTGTTCCTGCCGTACAAACAAGGTGTGTTATCTTTCCATCCGTTTGCTCCCAAATTTCCGGTCCAGTGCTTTCATAATGTGCCAGACGGTTTGCCAGGTTATCATATTGATTGCAATGAAACGAATTGGGAGTTTCACCGGCAATTCTTTTTGCTACACTATAATAACTCCTGGGATCTTCCGGTAAAACATTGGTGGGACAAACGATTACTTCTGCCCCTACTGCTTTTAATATATCTGCTTTTTCTTTTGATTGTTTATCTGTAGTTACAAAAATGCATTTATAACCTTTTACACAAGCCGCCAAAGCCAGCCCCATACCTGTGTTACCGGATGTACATTCTACAATGGTTCCCCCGGGTTTTAATTTGCCTTCTTTTTCGGCAACTTCCACCATCTTTAAAGCCATGCGATCTTTTATAGAATTTCCGGGGTTGAAGTAATCCACTTTTGCAACTACTGTACAGGGAAAATCTTTTGTGATTTTATTTAATTTAATCAAAGGAGTATTGCCAATTGTTTCCAGGATGTTATTCTTAATATTCATTCGGGGTTATTTTCGCGGCAAATGTACAATATTAACAGTTGGTAGTAAAATCCTGGTTGATTGATTAATTCTTTAAAACTTCCAAAGCTTTTTTAACTACATTGTCGTTTAGATTGGCTGATTCGTAATAACCTTCCCTTCGCCACAGTTGCTGCGCCATATAAGCTTTTATTCTTTGTTTGATGACATCTTTTTCTTTTGGGGTAAAACTGTTAGAAATGATATTGTCTTTTGCCGCAAAATCAATAAGGCTTTTCCAAACTTTCTCATCAACAATAAATCCATTGATATACTCCTGAACGGATTTAAAACTTTTAAAGTAAGATTTATTTTGAACAAAATAATGGTACACAAAACCATAAAGTGTTTGTTTCTCATATAACCGTTCTATAGCAGTGCTAACTTTGCTCGTGTCGATTGAAACAAAAATATCGGGCATAATACCTCCACCACCGTAAACAATTTTTCCTTTTGGAGTTTTAAATGGTTTACTATTTTCAATTTTATTGCTGTCAGCAGCTACTAATTCTCCATCGTGATAACGATTATATACTTCCTCGCTATATGTTTTTAATCCTTTATTGTAGGGCTTTTGAATATTACGCCCCAGTGGAGTATAATATCGGGCAATAGTAAGGCGAAGCTGGGAGCCATCGCTTAATGCATATGGTTCCTGTACCAGTCCTTTACCAAAACTGCGGCGCCCAATTATTGTAGCCCTGTCCCAGTCCTGCAATGCGCCAGCTAAAACTTCGCTGGCAGATGCAGAAAATTCATCAACCAATACTGATATTTTTCCTTCTTCAAATAATCCGGGTTTCCTGGCTTTATAATCAATTTTATCGGTATGGGCGCCTTTTGTATAAACGATGAGTTTGTTATCATCTAAAAATTCATCTGCTATTTGCACGGCATCTTCCAGTATTCCCCCTCCGTTACCACGTAAATCCAGGATGAGTTTATTCATGCCACGGTTCTTTAAGGTATCCAGCGATTCCATAAACTCTTCGTAAGTTTTACGGGAAAACTTATTAAGTTTTATATAGCCGGTTGATGGTTCAATCATATAGGCTGCATCTACACTGGTTAATGGAATTATACCTCTTGTTATTTCAATATTTTTTTCCTCATTACCCCTGAGGAGTTTTACCATTACTTTTGAACCGGATTCGCCTCTTAATAATTTTTTCATTTTCTCAGCATTAACTTTCACACCGGCTATATTGGTAGTATCAATTTTTATAAAACGATCGGCAATTTGCACGCCGGCCTTATCTGACGGTCCACCCGGCATTACGTTAAGCACATTTACTGTATCGTTATAAATATCAAACTCTACACCGATACCCTCAAAATTCCCATCCAACTCTTCGTTCACCGATTTTAAGTTTTCAGCAGGAATATAGATTGAATGCGGATCCAGCTCACCCAAAATTTCATTAATGGCCTTTGTACCTAATGTGTCTATACCTACGGAATCAACATAACGGGAATTGATAAGATTTATAATTTCCTGAACAGGGGTTGTTTTACCAGAAGTAAAAAAGCCTTTACGGCTAAAACCCATATTATCCCGCAGCTGATACCCGAAAAACATTCCCAAAATCATCACCAGTGAAAAGAGCAGGGGCAACCAAACTTGTAATTTTTTATTCATTTCCTTTTGTAACTTGACTAATAATTGGCGAATTTCACAAAATAAAAGCAAATTGAAGTAATCCTTTATTTCAATGGCTTTACTTTAACATCCGTAATAGAGATAAGAATAAACATGGGAGCTAAATTAATTGCAGATAGCGGTGCCACCAAAGCTGAATGGTGTATACTTAACAAAGGAAAAGTAAAAACAATTTTTACACAAGGAATTAGTCCCTATTTTTTAACGAAAGAGCAGATCAGGCAGGTTTTGGAAAAAGAATTACTCCCCAAAATCAAAAATTTATCCATTACAGAAGTTTTTTATTATGGTACGGGCCTGGCTAATCCTGCTAATGCGAAGATGGTACGCACCGTATTAAAACAGGTTTTCAACAAAGCAAAAAAAATAGAAGCGGATCATGATCTTATGGCAGCAGCAAGAGCCCTTTGTGGCAAGCAAAAAGGAATAGCATGTATATTGGGCACCGGATCGAACTCTTGTTATTATAATGGGAAAAAGATCATTAAAAACAGTCCCGGACTGGGATTTATATTAGGAGATGAAGGCAGCGGTGCTTACCTGGGTAAAAAAGTTATACAGCATTACCTGTACCATACATTTGATGAAGAATTAAAAGCAAGATTTGAAAATAAATACAGCGTAACCAATATTGAAATCCTGGAAGCGGTGTATAAAAAACCAATGCCTAACCGGTACCTGGCAAGCTATTCTTTGTTTTTGGCAGAAAACAGGGGGCACTATATGATTGAGAATATTATTGAAGACGGATTAAATGATTTTTTCTTTAATCATTTATATAAATACAGGGAAAGCTGGACAAATCCCATCAATTTTGTTGGTGGAGTGGCATGGGGATTCAGAGATATACTGAAAGAATTATGTAAGACGTATGAGTTAGAATTAGGTGTTGTTTTAAAGAACCCCATGGAGGGGTTGATCCGTTTTCACAAATAGTAAAAGAAAAAGTAATCAGCATGTCGTTCAAAAGAATTACAGAACAGGAATCACATTACAGGCATCTGGATAAAATGTCGGTTGAAGAAATATTAATCAACATCAATAAAGAAGATAAAACGGTTCCTTTAGCTGTTGAAAAAGCAATACCGGATATTGAAAAACTTGTGTCTGCAATTGTAGATAAAATGTTCACTGGTGGGAGGTTGTTTTATATTGGTGCCGGTACAAGTGGCAGACTGGGTGTGGTTGATGCCAGTGAATGTCCTCCCACTTATGGAGTGCCATATGGTTTGGTAGTGGGAGTTATTGCCGGTGGCGAGGAAGCAATTTTAAAAGCCATCGAAAATGCAGAAGACAATAAAGAACAGGGTTGGTTGGATCTTGAAAAATATAATGTAAATGAAAAAGATGTTGTGGTTGGAATTGCTGCCAGCGGAACTACTCCCTATGTTATTGGGGCTTTACAGGAATGTAAGAAAAAAGGAATACTAACCGGTTGTATAACCTGCAATGAAAATGCTCCCGTTTCAAAAATTGCCGATTTCCCTGTTGAAGTAGTAGTGGGACCTGAGTTTGTAACCGGCAGCACAAGAATGAAAAGCGGAACGGCACAAAAACTGGTATTGAATATGATATCCACTTCTGTAATGATACAAATAGGAAGGGTGGAAGACAATAAAATGGTCCATATGCAGTTAACAAACGAAAAAATTATTGACCGGGGCGTTAAAATGCTTATGGAAAAAATTAATGTTACCGATTACGAAAAAGTAAAATCTATTCTTTTGGAATATGGCAGTGTAAAAAAAGCAGTTCAAAACTACCATTAATCTCCATTAATCAAATTCCTCTTTGATTTTGCTGTAATTATTGTAACTTTCTTATACCAAAAAACTTTGTTATGAGAACAAGAATTTTACTCCTTGCATTTTTACTAAGCGCAGTGTTTACCATCCATGCACAAACACTCCGAAGGGCTTTTGCAATTACAGGCAATAATGGTGTAGCAGCCTGGGAAAATATTTCAGAAGTAGATCTCTCCGCAGCACAATTCGGCAAACAACTCTTTAATAATTCCACCTCTCCCTTTTCAATGATTGATGCGGTAACCCGTAAAACGTTACCACTACAAATGATCAATAACGGGGTACAGGTAAAGTCGTCACCAACTGCAACCATGGTGGCTGCTGCCGCTTATGATGAGGCACATAATAAACTCTTTTTTACACCCATGCGTATTAATGAACTGCGGTGGATCGATCTGGATGATAAAAGCCAGGTAGTAAAAACGTACACGGTATCCGACAGGAAATTTATTAATGCGGATGTAAATAACACAGCCAATCAAATTACCCGTATGTGTATAGGCACCGATGGATATGGGTATGCCATGAGTAATGATGCCCTTCACCTGCTGCGTTTTTCTACAGGGAAGAATATTTCTGTTACCGATCTGGGTTCTGTTATTGACGATGGTAATAAAACTACCATTAACAGCCCTTGTGGCGGATGGGGAGGCGATATGGTGGCGGATACAAAAGGGAATTTATATGTGATCTCTGCTCAACACAATATATTCAGGGTTAATATTGAAACCAAAGTTTCAACCTTTATTACTAAATTAAATGATATACCTGCTGAATACACCACCAATGGTGCAGCTGTGGATGATGCCGGCTTTCTCATTTTAGGCAGTGCAAATGGTACTGGCGGGTTTTATAAAGTGGATCCAAATACCTGGAAAACGGAAAAAATGACGGCAGGTAATGGAATGACAAATGTATCTGACCTTGCAAGCAGTAATTATTTATTTGATAGCCGAACCAACAAATCAATAACTAAGATCAACGACATCCGTGAAGTATATAATGAAAAAATATCAGCCTACCCCAATCCTGTATCTGATGGATATGTAAAGATCAGTTTTGATCAGCAACCCAAAGGAAATTATGCAGTCCAACTGGTTGATTTAACCGGTCGGGTATTAACCAGCAAACAAATAAGTGTGGCAGTAAAAAGCCAGGTGGAAACGTTAAATGTTGACCCAAATATTGCACAGGGATTTTATATGCTCCGGGTGATGAACAGTGACAAGAAAACAGTATTAGTTAAAAAACTGTTTGTGGAATAAATTTTATTTGGATTGATTTTATAAGGGGTCGTAAATTGCTGCGACCCTTTTTTTATGCCGGTCTGAACGCTTGCAGCGGTCTGAACGGTACAACGAGATACCGAACGCATGCACGATATAGAACCATATTATAACTGGCGACACCTGTACACCGCAGAAGAAGACGAAAAATCACCTTTTTACGGACGTACCTACTCAGAGTTTGAGTTTACCCAAACTGTTTACAATTATTATATCCATCCGCAGTGGGATGATTTTGGGTCCCGCACCTTGTATTTAAAAGTATTGATGGCCGATTATGAAGCCGGGTATGCTATTATAGAATTAATAGGAGAGTGGAACGACGCTATTGAGAATGATGTAATGGTGCTAAAGCGGGACCTGGTGGATAAGATGGAACACGATGGTATCTCTAAATTTATTTTGATAGCCGAAAATGTACTCAACTTCCACAGCAGCGATGATTGTTATTACGAAGAATGGTTTGAAGAAACTAATGAACAGGGAGGCTGGATTGTTATTTTAAATATGCCCGAGCAAACCCAATATGATTTTATAAGGGCAAGAAACAACCGCTATGTTGAATTACTGGATTACCCAACCTGGCGTACTTTACAGCCACAGCATTTATTCCAGGCAGTAGATAATTATGTTATGAAGAGGATTGAGTTGAAGTAAGTTCTTATCACTATATCAATGATGAAAATATTAGAGAAAATAATTGGCGTCAGTATTGATTTTAAAGTAGTAAAAGATTCTGTTTATTATACGAAACCGTTTGGGTACACAGATCGAAATTCTCTTTATAAGGATAAAGGTGAAAAAATTATAAGTGAAATAATGAGCTATGGAGTTTTGGATAATAAGATTTTTATTAATCAAGAAAAGTCAAGTTTTTTTTATGATAATGGATTGAAGAAGATTTCAAATGAATTTCTTATTGGACTTGGAGGTACATATGATAATTATGTAATTACATATTCATTGCCTGACCATAAGCTTGAGGTAAGAGATTTGCAATTAAATAAAATAGCAGATTTAATTGATAGCAACTTAAATATACAAGCGGGTATAAAGGGCAAGTTTGTTTGTTCAAGAAAAGACATGATTTTTTTGATCAATCTGCAAAATAAAATTTTATGGGAATATAAATATGATACTTCCTACATAACGAGTAATGGATACGAGAGTGATTATAAGATACGTTATTCAATAGGAGTAATAAAAGATGTGTTTATTTACCAGACTATTGCAGATTGGGTGGTAGGTTTAGATTTAACTTCCGGGAAAGAGCAATTTCGTTTAAAAGGCATTAAAGAAGCATGGCCTTATGATAAAATCAATCTTTTCCAGTGTTTCGGGGAATGGTGAAATTAGACCCACTGAAAGGATTACTCTATGGGTTTTATTACAATATTTATTGGGAATGGAGTATTGCAGAGAAAAAGTTAGTGCACCTGGTGAATAAAAAGCAGGAGGCCATTGCTGGTGGCTATTTACATGAGGTGGGTAATTTTATGCTGGTTGATGAAACGATTTATTATAGTATATGGGGTAAGTTTGAAGAAAACGATAAGCGGCTGTCGTGGTCAAAATTGATGGGGGTTAGTAAAAGTACAGGAGATATTGTTGACCAATATGAATTTAAGATAAAACGTGGTGAAAAAGACACAGGCGACTTTAAACAAATGGAATATTCAGAAGGTAAATTTTATTTATTGGATGGGGCAAGTGTATTATGGATAATTGAAAAGTAATTTTAATATCACCATTTATTTTATAGAGGTTTTAAATAATTCGTTTTAGAGTATCTGTCAGGCTGAGCTTGTCGAAGCCTTGGTGAAGTGAGGTGCTATGATGAACAATAGTACAAATGCTGAACTGCCCTTCGATAAACTCAGGGTGACAGCAACTATCAGCGACCTAATCATTCTTCAACTATTGATTTAAGAATTAATATTTTAATGGTTATTTGCCCTTCCTGCCATAAATTTGCGCCATCTATTTCTTTCTTTAACTAATTCGCAATATGACCTGGAAACAAATCTTCACCTCTTCTGTAGGTAAGAAAATTACGATGGGTGTTACCGGACTGTTCCTCATTTCCTTTTTAATTGTACATATGGGTGTTAACGCCTGTATCTTCAAAGACCTTGAGTTTATTGACCCAAGCGATAATGGTGATATGTTTAACCGGGCAGCCGATTTTATGGGCAAAACCGTTGTTATCCGTTTGATGGAAGTGGTACTGTTTCTCGGCTTTATTGTTCACATTATCCAGGGTTTACTGCTGGAAAGTTCCAACAGGAGTAAACGAAAAGTTGGTTACGCTGTTAA
>JACPOD010000097.1 GCA_016185185.1 Sphingobacteriales bacterium
AACACTAAAATCGCATTGGGGAAATCGCCGCTCTTCATAAAACCACGACCCGTTTCCTGCAGTTCTTTTGCATCCTGTGCGGTTACCGTTACAACAAGAAATGAAAAAATTATTACCAGCGTTTTCTTCATAAAGTATTTATTAAAACAATGGAGACAGTTAAGTCTCCACTGCAAGATTACAAATTATTTGTGGTAAGAATTTAAGTAGAATGTTAAAGCTTATTCATAAATCAAATGGGTAAGCAAACCATCTCTCAACTTAGGTTCAAACCAGGTACTTTTAGGCGGCATTACATTACCACTGTCTGCAATATCAAACAGCTGCTGAATGCTTACCGGGTACAGGCTGAAGGCAATTGCCATTTCCCCGCTGTTTACCCTGTTCTCCAGTTCTTCCAATCCGCGGATGCCGCCAACAAAATCAATACGTTTATCAGTACGCTGATCTTTTATGTTAAAGATGGGATCGAGAATATTGTTTTGAAGGATGGTTACATCTAAAACACCAATTGGGTCTTCGTTGTATGTTTCTTCTTTGCTGGTAAGTTTGTACCAGGTTTTATTGAGATACATACCAAACTCATGCAGTTGTGCCGGTTTAACGGCTGCTACTGATTTTTTTACAATGAATTTTTCTTCGAGTTTGCTGATCAATGCTGCTTCAGATAATCCATTTAAATCTTTTATCACCCGGTTATAATCCAGGATGGCTAATTGGCTGGCAGGGAATAATGTGGTTAAAAAGAAATCACTTCCTTCAGTTGCCTCTTCACCCAATGCGGCACGAACTTTTGCAGCAGAGGCAGCACGATGATGCCCGTCAGCTATATAAGTACAGGGAACTTCTGTTTTAAAAAGACCAGTGATTGTTTCTACCGTTTTATTATCACTCACCACCCAAATGGTGTGGCGTATATCATCACCGGCAATAAAATCATATACCGGAGATTTATCCTTCTTCCAGTTTTCGATGAGTGCATTAATAGCATCCACATCCCGGTATGCTAAAAACACATTACCGGTTTGTGCACCGGTTGTTTTAATATGGTTGATGCGGTCGTTCTCTTTATCGGGCCGGGTAAACTCGTGTTTTTTGATGATGTTATTTTCATAATCATCTACTGAAGAAACCGCCACCAAACCTGTTTGGCTTCGACCATGCATTATTAACTGGTAAATGTAGTAGCAGGGTTTACTTTCCCTGAACAACATATCCCTGGAAATAAAAGCCGTTAAATTTTCTTTAGCTGCTTTATAAACTTCAGGAGCATACAGATCAGTATCCTCCGGCAAATCAATTTCTGATTTGGTAATGTGCAAAAAGGAACAGGGGTTGCCCTGCGCTTCTATTTTCGCTTCTTTTGAGTTGAGTACATCATAAGGCCTTGATGCTACTTGTTTGGCATAAGCAGCCTGTGGCCTCAGTGCATTAAACGGGGAAATTTTTGCCATAAAATTTTTCGCTGAATTTATTTTTCACACAGCAAGAAGTATCAGCAGGGTAAGGAGGCCGCAAGATAAAGTATTTGAAATAAACGGGGGTTAGTAATTAGGTTGTATAAGCAACCAGTTTGGTTAGGGTTGAAAGTTTAATAGTGTAAAGTTGAACGTTGTTGATGTGGGAAGTATGGGTAAAGTAAAATTAATTCGAAAGATTTTATTAAAATCTTTTTCCAATACTGAGACCAATTCAGAGATTGAAAGCATATTTATTAATAATAGGAGTTATGCTTAGCCTCCACATAATATCCTAACTCGATAATTTTCCAGATTAATTTCTATAACAACTGAATTAATATTTGGAAATAAAATAAAGCCCCAATAGATATTACTTTGTAGCAATCAGAATAACCGTCTTTATTTTACAGTTTGATACACTATTATCGGTAATAATCTTTATTGTATTCTTATCGTTGCCTATTAATTCTAAAAACTCTTTCGAGTCAATTTTTAAAATCTTTTCCTGGTTTAAAATCACTATAGTTGATTCTGAAATTGATTTATAATCAGCAAGCATGTAAGAAATATCTGTTTGCTTTTTATTAGAAAAATCGTTAATCTGGATTTTTAATATACTTGTATCCGTTTTTTCGATTTTTTGCGCAATACATTTCCCTGAATGAAAAAAGATGAGTAAAATAAAGGTGCAAAAAGTTTTCATATATTCATTTTTTAAAGGGAAGATAGAAAAATTTAATTGCTATCTTCCCTTTGTTTGTGCTAAAAATTGAGAGTTAAAGTTTCCTTCAGCAGGTTATTACTATACCTGGCTATATTTCCATATCCACATTTTGGTTCATTCCCGATATAATTATCTGTCCATGGATTAGAGTCTGCTATAAATATCGATACCCCTGAAACGCTGTCAGATAAAAATGTTCCATGATAAAAACAACCGTCATTATATAAGGCCCATCCGGTTGATGAACTTACTTTTAGGGTAATGCTATTTAAAATATAGCCATAGCTTCTTTTATTAGTACCCGATATTATACAACTAATCTCTCTGATATCAGGTGATGACAGCTTTATTGGGTTTGTTGAAATAATATCACAATTCACTTTAATGGAATAAGTCAATTTGCTGGATGAATTTGCTAGATTTTCTTCTTTTTTACTTGTTTCTTTTTGTTTTAAAGGGATGTTCCCATCATTTTTTTGGCATGAAAAGAGAGCAAACAATAAAAGGCTTAAAATAAGAAATAATTGCGGGGGGGTGGTAATTTTTTCATAATTTCTAATTTTTAAAGGTTTTAATAATAGCCTAAAGAAAACCTATTAATCAATACCAAACAATACCTCAAAGCGGTAATTCTTAAAGAATAAACACTTATTATGCATTCTTTTCCGCAAATGATTTCATCACCTCACACAACAACTGCACACTACTTAGCGGCAAAGCATTGTATAAGCTTGCCCGGAAACCACCAACACTTCTGTGGCCTTTTACTCCTACGATGTTCTCTTTTTTGCAGGCATCAAGAAATTCTTTTTCTAATGAAGCATCTTTCATTACAAATACAACATTCATTTTGCTGCGGTCTTCTTTTGCAACTGTTGGCGTAAATATGGGTAATGCATCAATAGTTTTATAAAGGAGAGTTGCCTTCTCATTATTTATTTTTTCGATGGCATCTACCCCGCCTGTTTTTTTCAACCATCTTAATGTAAGCATACACACATATACAGCAAACACGGGAGGCGTATTAAGCATGGAACCATTTTCAATATGCTTCTGGTAATCGAGCATCATAGGTATGGTGCGGCTAACTTTGCCTAAGCAGTTTTTATTTAACACAACCAGGTTAACACCAGCCGCCCCCATATTTTTTTGTGCACCGGCATAGATCAGATCAAATTTGTTGAAATCCATTTTACGGCTGAGGATATCACTGCTCATATCTGCCACTAAGGGAACACCCATTTCATAAAAGGGAGCAAAGTCCTGCCATTGACAACCGCCAATTGTTTCGTTAGTGGTAATATGTAAATATTTGGATGTTTTAGCAACCGGAAAATGTTTTGGCAGGTAGGTATAGTTTTGGTCTTTAGCAGAGCATACAATATCTACGTGACCAAATTGTTTAGCTTCTTTAATGGCTTTCATGGCCCATACGCCGGTATCGGTATAGGCTGCCACTTCATTTTCATTCAGTAAATTCATTGGCACCTCGAAGAATTGTGTGGAAGCGCCGCCATGCAGAAACAATACTTCATGTTCGCTGTCCAACTGCATTAATTCTTTTACGAGTGCCACCGCTTCATCCATCACCGCCTGGAACAACGGGGTGCGGTGACCAATTTCTAAAATAGATAAACCCGAACCATTAAAATCAATAATAGCTTTGCTTGCCTGTTCAAAAACTTCTTTAGGTAAAATACTGGGTCCTGCGTTAAAATTATGAACACTCCCCAACCCCCTGAAGGGGGAGCTATGATTCGTCATATTCAATTTAGTTTACACAGAAATAAATCTGCAATGAAAAATGAAGTGCAAATGTACAAGTAATGAAAGTAATTGCTGTTAGTAAGGACAGAGACAAAGGTCTTTAATTGTTCCCCCTTCAGGGGGTTAGGGGGTCTCGTGTTCTCTGCCCTGGATCTTGCCACCTTTCCATTGATTGTTGAGTTCATCAAACTCCTTTTGATCTTCTGCAGAAAATTCTTTGTTGGTGAGTTTACTCAAATCGGGTTGGCCTGCATTAACCCATGCCGTGTACCAAAATGAAGCTACTGCATAAATAGCCTGCCGCATTCTTCTTTCTACCATTCCATTCAGCATTTTATCGTATGCGTTGGAGTAATCAGATGAATATTGACGGATGACAACACCATTCCTGTTTTCAAAACCATATTTTCTGTCGCCCGGAAATCTTTCACTCAATACTTTTTCAAATCTCAGCACAGAGTCAGAGGCTTTAGCACTTTCTAAAAATCTTGACCAGATAAATTCACCCGGACGTTGGATGTACTCAGCCCTTCCAATAAAAAAATCCCATTCTTTATCAGCCAGTAGTTCCGGCAAACGGCTTTCCCAAAAAGCATGGATGCCTTTTTGATTGGTCAGTTGCCCGTCATGATTACTGCTGGCGTGTAAGGGTACATGTGCATCAGCAATATAGTGACCAATTTCTGCGGAATATTTCAAAATCTTTGCCTGGTTTTTTTCTTTAAAAGCGCCGGTTAGCCGGTTGAGCATTGCCTGCACCCACCATGGCACAATACCATGTGCATTTAAACTGTCTTCCCCAAACTTTGTAACGGCATCGGTCCATTTTCTTGGTAAATTATCGTAAGGGTAAGTTCCGTAATGATCAATATCAAGGTAATGCCTTGGAGCTTCATTGCTCACCGCATATCTTCTTTTATCAGGATCGGTGGAATGTTCGGTTAAAAAATCAATTTGATTTTTATACAACACCATCATTTCGGGTGGTAACAAAAAAACAGCATAATAATTGATTTTCCGGTGCCCGAAAAACCCCCAGCTATGTGCTTGTAACTGTATAGCCAATAAGCAAAAAAGGAGAAATAACTTTTTCACGGATGGAAGATAGGGATTATTTGTTTTCTTTTAATTTGGAAGGATGCTCTGTTTCATCCACAGTAGTGATACCGCCGCTAATAGCAAACTTCATAGCATCTGTACTGCTTATATTGGTGATCGGTTTTACTCTTGTGGAAGGAATAAGATACACATTGCCAGCGATGGAATAACTCATCGGAACATATACGGCTACATAATCCTTAAAACCCCATTCACTCATGTCCTGCTGCGTAATAAAACCCACTCTCCATACATCATTATCATCAATATTGGCCAGTACGGCTTTATCAAATTTTTTCTTCTCCCCGGCAAAAGCTTCAAAAAAATCTTTTACAGTAGAATAAATAAATTTAATACCGGGGGTTTTTTCCATCCAGTAATCAAACAAATTAAACAGGCGGCTTTCAATAAAAAATGACGACAGGTACCCAAGTAAACAAACGGCACCGATTATAATTAAGAATCCCAGTCCAAAATTTCTTACATATAAATGTCCTTCATCGTTCCGGGCCGTAAAAAGGGGAATCCACCCATCAATGGTAGATACTATCCAGTAAATGGCGTAACCTGTAATTGTGATGGGGGCAATGATTAACAGGCCCTGCAAAAAATATTGAAACATTTTGCGGAAACGAAACGGTTCCCGGGGAAAAAGATTACGAAAAGAAAAACCCTTATTCATTTTTCAAAGATAATCCCGGTGGCCGCCATAAACAAAACCCTCTTTTGGATAAAGGGTAAAATAATTGGATGGAAACTTTGGCAACGTAAAAAGTTTCCATAGTTTTGTGCCCGATTTAATCATTATTATGGATGTAAGAGAAAGAATAAGGGGGAAAGCACATGATCTTTTTATGCAATACGGCATCCGCTCTGTATCTATGGATGATATTGCTGCCCAGTTGGGGATGAGTAAAAAAACCATTTACCAATTTTTTGCTGATAAAGATGAGCTGGTGGAAGCTGTGGTTAATGATGAACTGGATACAACCCAAAAGGATTGTATGCAATGCCTGACCGCCGCAAAAGATGCCATTGAAGAAATGCTGCTCACCATGGAGCAGGTACACGAACAAATGAGCAATATGAACCCAATGGTGTTGTTTGACCTGGAAAAATTTCATCAGCAGTCTTTCCAGAAATTTTTGAAACACAAAAATGAGTTTTTATACAAAGTGATTAAGGCCAATATGGAAAGGGGTATAAAAGAAGAATTGTATCGCCCCGGACTAAATATTGATGTTATGACCAAATACCGGTTGGAGAGCATGATGGTACCATTTAATGTATTTGCCTTTCCTCCCGGGAAATATAACCTGGCGGATGTAACACACCAGGTGATGGAGCATTTTCTTTTTGGACTTACTACGTTAAAAGGACACAAACAAATTTTGAAATACAAACAAGAAAGAATAAAAACTGAATCATGAGAAACAGATTGGCTAAAATATTAGTATGGGTCATTACCGCTTTTATAATGAATAACACGGCCGTTGCGCAACCAAAGGAAAATGAAACACACCAGTTTACTGCTGCCCAGGCGGTAGAATATGCCTTAAAAAACAGTGTACAGGTTAAAAATGCTTTACTCGATATTAAAAAATCGGAGCAGGTAAACCGGGAGTATACAGCACTGGCCCTTCCGCAGTTAAATGGCAGTACCAGCATCAACGATTATGTGGCCATACCCACCACATTACTTCCGGCTGAATTTTTTGGTGGTACAGCAGGAACATACATTCCGGTAAAGTTTGGTACGAAGTATTCTGCTTTGGCATCACTTGATTTGCAGCAAACTTTATTTGACGGACAGGTATTTATCGGTCTGCAGGCAAGAAGCACCAATTTAAGACTGGCACAAAAAAATGCAGAAGTAACGCAGGAGATCATCAATGCCAATATTCAGAAAATATATTTTCAGCTGGTTATTGGTAAAATGCAAATGGGTAAGCTTGATGCCAATATTGCGTTGCTGGAAAAATTGCTGCACGATACAAAAGAAATTTATAAAAATGGGTTTGCAGAGCAATTGGATGTAGATAAAACAACCGTAGCACTTACCAATCTTAAAACGGAAAAAATTAAAGTGCAGAACACTATTGATGCTGGCAATGCTTCTTTAAAGTTTTTGATGGGGATGCCCCAGGTGGAAACACTGATCTTAACCGATACACTTACAGAACAAACTATTAAAGAAGATTTGCTGGACGATGTGTATAATTATAAAGACCGTAAAGAAGTACAGGCTTTGGAACTGGCTAATAAACTGAATGAATATAATGTAAAGCGGTATAAGTTAAGTTATATACCATCCATTTCTGCCTTCACCCAATACAGTAAAAATGCACAACGTACCAGTTTTGACATTTTTGATTTTAGTAAAAAATGGTTTAGCACCGCTGTTGTGGGTCTTCGTTTAAATGTACCCATATTTGACGGGTTTACAAAAGATGCCCGCATTAAACAGGCAAGAATAGAATATCAAAAAACCACTAACCTGCTGAGTAACCTTAAAGAAAATGTGGATATGGAAGTACAGCAGGCAAGATGGAAACTGAAGAGTGCCATTCTTACCATTGATGCACAACGAAAAAATATGGACCTGGCAGAATCTGTTTACAATCAAACCAAAAAGAAATATGAGCAGGGGCTTGGTTCTAATATAGAAATCAACAGTGCATGGAAAGATTTACAGGTGGCGCAATCTGATTACTATGCTGCTTTGTATGATGCTATCATTGCCAAAGTAGATTATCACAAAGCCATCGGAAAACTTCAATAATAACATTAACCTAACAGCATAAAACAATCGTATGAAACAAATAGTAAGAATAAGTATTACCGCAATGATGATTATAAGCTTTGCAGCCTGCGGAGGAGGAGCCAAAGAAGACAAATCAGCGCTGGGAGATAAGAAAGCAGAATTAGCCAAATTGCAAAATGAGCAAACCAAACTGGCAGCACAGATATCCAAACTGGAAGAAGAGATTGCAAAAGCAGATCCCGCCGCCGCTGCTAAAACAGCCAAGCTGGTGGAAGTATTAACAGTGGCCAATCAAAAATTTGAACACTTTATAGAGTTGCAGGGAAAAATTGATGCAGATAATATTTCTTATGTATCACCACGTGGACAACCAGGTTTAGTAAAAGCATTATTTATAAAGAAAGGAGATGCTGTAAAGAAAGGACAATTACTTATTAAGTTAGATGATGCCATTATAAGACAGAATATAGCGGCCGCCAAACAAGGTTTGGAACAAATAAAAACACAACTTGCTTTTGCAAAGAATTTATATCAAAGGCAAAAGAATTTATGGGATCAGAATATCGGTACAGAAGTACAGGTGATTTCGGCAAAGAATAATGTAGATGCACTGGAAGCTCAATTGAAAACAGCTGAGGAAAATGTAAAAGCAGCCGGGGAACAATGGGCTACTACTAATATTTATGCTGATGTAAATGGAATAGCTGACCAGGTGAATGTGAGAGTAGGCGAAACCTTTACTGGTTTTAGCGGTAATCAACCACAAATACAAATTGTAAATACAAGCAGTTTAAAAATTGTAGCAGATATACCGGAAACATATTTGGCTAAGGTTAAAACAGGGAACCCTGTTGAAGCATTCATTCCAGATGTAAATAACAAACTTATAAAGGCGAAAGTATCTGTTATCAGCCAGGCTATTAATGCTAATTCACGTGGCTTTATTATGGAGGCTAAAATTCCTGCTGATGCACAATTAAAACCTAATATGGTGGCGCAGGTAAAAATTCAGGATTATGCCAGCCAAAGTGCAATTGTTATTCCCTTAACAACCATCCAAACAGATGAAAAAGGAAAATTTGTTTTTGTACTCACCAAAGAAAATAATAAAACAGTTTCCCGTAAAAAACCAATCATCATTGGAGAAATATATGGTGATATGGTGGAGGTAAAAGCAGGACTGGCAGCAGGCGACCAGGTTATTGTAAAAGGCTACCAGAGTTTGTATGATGGACAATCAATCATAACCGGACTATAAGAGGAAGGATAAAGAAAGGAATCAATTTGAGAATTGACTAAACGAAAGAACATGAACATTGCAACCAAAATAAAAGACTTAATTAAACAGTTTAAGCCAACCAGTTGGGTTATTGACCACAGCACTGTTGCTTATGTAGCTACTATTGCTGTTACCTTATGGGGGTTAAACATTTTTACTTCCTTACCAAGAGAGCAATATCCTGATATTACACTGCCTAAAATTTATGTGGCCACTGTATATGCAGGTAACTCACCCAAGGATATTGAAAATTTGATTACACGGCCCATTGAAAAACAAATTAAATCTATCACAGGTGCCAAGATCCGTAGTATAAAAAGTACTTCTATACAGGATTTCAGCAGCATATTGGTGGAGTTTGAATCCAGTGTGGCGGTAGAAGCGGCCAAGCGTAAAGTAAAAGATGCTGTTGATAAGGCTAAAACAGATTTGCCTGTTGATTTAACCACACAACCGGATGTGGTTGAAGTGGCGTTCTCCGATTTCCCTATTATGTTTGTAAACGTAAGTGGTAATTACGAAGGAATAAAACTGAAAGAGTACGCAAAAAAATTAAAAGATAAGTTTGAAGAACTACCTGAAATAAGCAAATCAGAAATTGCCGGTGCACCGGAAAGGGAAATTCAAATTAATGTTGATAAATATAAACTGGAAGCTGCGGGTTTAACGTTTACTGACATCGCCAATGCAGTTTCTTATGAAAACAGGGATATTACTGCTGGTAATATTAAGATTGGTGACATGCAGCCAACCATCCAGGTGCGTGGGCAATTTAAAACGGCACTGGATATGCAGAACATTGTTATCAAAAACATTTATGGTCAGCCTATTTATTTGCATGATGTAGCACAGATTATTGATACCGTAAAAGAAAAAGAAAGTTACAGCCGTCTTAATAAAAAAGAAGTGGTTACCCTGCAAATCGTAAAACGGGCAGGAGAAAACCTGATCCGTACCTCTGAACAGGTGCATAAGATCATTGACGAAATGAAGGCAACTGAATTTCCCAAAGACCTTGATATAACAGTAAGCGGAGACCAGAGCACACCCACAAAAATTTCTTTTAATGAGCTCATCAATACTATTGTAATTGGTTTCATATTCGTATTAATAGTATTGATGTTCTTCATGGGTGTAAGCAATGCCTTCTTTGTGGCATTGAGTGTACCGTTAAGTGTGTTTGTGGCTTTCTTATTTATTCCGTCAGCAGATGTTATTGTGGGAACAAAAGTTACCCTCAACTTTATTGTGTTGTTTGCATTGCTCTTTGGCCTTGGTATCATTGTGGACGATGCGATCGTGGTAATTGAAAACACACACCGTATTTTCAATAATGGTAAAGTGCCAATTAAAAGAGCAGCAAAATTAGCAGCAGGTGAAGTATTTGCACCGGTATTGTCTGGCACCGTTACCACCCTGGCGCCTTTCTTCCCGTTATTATTCTGGCCGGGGCTTATTGGTAAATTCATGATTTACCTGCCAACCATTTTGATACTAACCCTGCTGGCATCATTGGTTGTGGCATTTTTGATAAACCCTGTATTTGCCACTTCATTTATGAAACCGGAGTTTTATCCGGCAAGGGAACCTAAATCAACATTGTTTAAAAAGAAATGGTTCTGGTTTATGGTTGGCTTTGGTTTATTGCTGCATGCTTTTGGTAACCATGCACTGGCCAACTTCTTATTAATATTGGCAATACTCGCCATATTCAACAGTTATTTATTAAACGATTGGATACATCTATTCCAAAATAAATTTTTACCACGTATTATGAACCGGTATGAACATGGTATCAAGTGGGCATTATCCGGCAACCGTCCCGGTTGGTTACTGACGAGTGTGTTTGGTGCATTCCTAATTGCTTTTATAGCTCTGGGGTTTTCAATTTATTTTGGTAGAACAAAAACAGAATTTTTCCCAAGCGGCGATCCCCCGGTAGTATACGTTTATTTAAAAATGCCGGTTGGTACTAAAACCTCTGTTACGGATAGCGTAACAAAAGTGCTGGAAGGCAAAGTGTTTAAAGTTATTGGGGACAACAACCCTGTAGTTGAATCTGTAATTACCAATGTGGCAGTTGGGGCAACTGACCCTTTCCAGGGTAATCAGGGTACACAAGCGCATTTGGGAAGGATACAAATTTCATTTGTAGAGTATGAAAAAAGACATGGTATAAAAACATCGATGTATGTTGACAGTTTGCGTAAAGTAATAACAGAAATTCCCGGAGCTGAAGTGAGTATACAGGGACAGCAAAACGGTCCTGGGGAAGGGGCACCTGTTAATATTGAAATAATAGGGGAGGAATTTGATGATATTATAAAAACCGCAGGCAAGCTGAAAAATTACCTGGATAGTGTAAATATTCCCGGTGTAGAGAAATTAAAATTAGATGTGGATGTAAATAAACCAGAGTTGACTTTATCTGTGGATCGGGAAAGAGCAATGAGAGAAGGATTAAGCACCGGGCAAATTGGTGGTGAATTAAGAGCTGCTTTGTTTGGTCGTGAGGCAAGTAAGTTAAAAGATGGAGAAGATGAATATAAAATTCAAATTCGTTATACAGATGAATTGCGTAACAGTATTTCAGACCTGCAGAATATGAAGATCACCTACCGTGATTTTTCCAGCGGACAAGTGAGACAGGTGCCAATAAGTAATGTGGTGAAGTTTGATTATACGAATACACTGGGCGGGGTGAAACGTAAAAACTTAAAACGTTTAATTACCGTTTATTCCAATTTAATTGATGGATTTGATCCTAATAAAGTAAACCTTGATGTTAAGAATGCGATTGATAATTTCAGGGGTAAGTCAGATAGTATCACTATTAAGCAAACGGGTCAGCAGGAAGAGCAGCAGGAATCACTCAGCTTCCTGTTTACCGCATTGATCATTGCATTAGGAATGATATTCGGCATACTTGTACTGCAATTTAACTCACTCAGCAAATCCTTCATTGTACTGAATGAAATTTTCTTCAGCATCATTGGTGTGTTCTTTGGGTTTGCTATTACAGGTATGACTATGCCATTGATCATGGTGGCCATGGGTATTGTTGGTTTAGCGGGTATTGTAGTTAAGAATGCCATTCTCTTAATTGAGTTTACCGATGAATTGCGTGGACGTGGTATGAAAACGAAAGAGGCAATTATACAGGCTGGCAAAATCCGTATCATACCAGTATTGCTAACAGCATTGGCAACTATTTTAGGTTTGTTGCCATTGGCTATTGGTTTAAATATTGATTGGTTGTCCTTCTTAAATACTTTCAACCCGCACATTTTCCTTGGTGGCGACAGTGTGGTTTTCTGGGGACCATTATCATGGACATTGATATTCGGGTTAATATTCGCCTTTTTCATGACACTGTTATTAGTACCGTCTATGTACTTAATATCAGAAAGGCTGAGAAGGCCGATGAGCAAATTCTATGGAACAAAGTGGGTGGCATTACTCGGGTTTACCGGGCCATTATTTTTCCTTTTGGTTCTGGTAATGTGGATTTGGAAAAGATTGGTTCAGCGTAAGCCTATGCTGCCGCATTATTTAGGATTTAAAAGAAAATAAATAAGCGTAAAAATTTTCAGTTGGTTTTGCCTGTCTGCCAAAGCGCAGCGAAGGAATGGTTTAAATTATAGCCGTTCCGCCTTTGGCGGGATGGCTTTCTTTTTCAAACAAAAAATTATCATATGTCCCGAAATAAAAAAACAATAGTGATACTGCACGGAAGCCTCCGGGATAATTCATCTTCTGCTGCAGTAATTCGCAAAGCAGTTCAGATGATTGGTGATAAAGCCAATGTTATTTTATATAAAGGAACAGGACAGTTGCCACACTTTGATGATAAAGCAGCAATACCTGCTGAAGTTATTGCATTCAGGAAATTAATTTTTGATGCAGATGGTATATTGATTTGCACACCGGAATATGTATTTGGTATTCCTGGTACATTAAAAAATGCATTGGACTGGACCGTAGGTTCCGGCGAGTTCGACAGAAAGCCAACAGCTTTAATCACCGCATCTTCTATTGGTGAAAAGGGGCATGCAGCTTTGCTACATGTATTAACAGCCATTTCTTGTAAATTGAATGATAATACGAACCTGTTGATTTCTTTTATTCGCTCTAAAATTAATGTTGAAGGAGAAGTGACGGATGCAACAACTGTTAAAGAAATTGAAAGTGTAACAGATGCTCTTCTCCGGTTGATGAATGAACCGGTTACTTGCTAAATAAACATTTTCACCGAATTTTCACCGGCGGTAAGCCTTTTCAATTCCGCACACACTAATTTTGTTTTCTCAAAAACGATTAACATGGACACAACCTACGCTTCTCAACGCAGCAATCACGAGATTGATTATAAGATCTATGGTGAAGAATTACAGTTTGTAGAAATAGAACTCGATCCGCAGGAAACAGCCATTGCAGAAAGCGGCGCTTTTATGATGATGGATGATGGTATTCAAATGCAAACCATTTTTGGCGACGGATCACAACAACAGCAGCAAGGAGGATTGCTTGGAAAATTGTTGGGCGCAGGTAAAAGATTATTAATTGGTGAAAGTTTATTTATGACCGCTTTTACCAATGTTGCACAGGGAAAGAAAAAAGTAAGTTTTGCTGCCCCTTATACCGGTAAGATCATTCCGATGGATTTGCAGCAATTAGGTGGAAGGATCATTGCACAAAAAGATGCTTTCTTATGTGCAGCTAAAGGGGTGAGTATAGGAATAGAATTTCAAAGAAGATTAGGTACCGGTATTTTTGGTGGCGAAGGTTTTATAATGGAAAAGATTGAAGGCGATGGAATGGCCTTTATGCATGCAGGCGGTTATGTGGTGGAAAAAACTTTAGTGCCCGGTGAAATATTAAGAGTGGATACCGGTTGTATAGTTGCTTACACCGGTAATATTGATTTTGATATTGAAATGGTGAGGGGCATCCGTAACTGGGTGTTTGGCGGTGAAGGTTTGTTCTTTGCTGTGTTGCGTGGGCCGGGAAAAGTGTGGTTACAATCATTGCCAATAAGCAGGCTGGCAAGTAAGATTATTTCATACAGTCCGCAGTTTGGTCACCGTAAGGAAGAAGGAAGTATATTGGGCGGATTAGGAAATTTATTAGATGGGGATGGGAGATAATAAAATTTTTAATACTTTTTAACCGCAGAGCCGCTGAGACGCAGAGGAATTTTTTCAAACTCTGCGCTTCCCCGTCTCTGCGGTTTTTTATTCTTCCATCACCGGCAACTCAATATAAGTTGGATATTGTTTGGAAAAATAAATTCGTTGTTCTGCTTTAATGTAATCACTTTCTTTTGCTTCAAAAATATTGGGCACATATTTCTGCGGGTTCCTGTCTATCACCGGGAACCAGGTGCTTTGTATCTGAATCATCAGCTTATGCCCTTTTAAAAAAGTATGATTGATTTGATGCAGATCAATTACAAACTCTTCTACTTTATTGGGTGTTAATGGTTCAGGCTTACTAAAATTTTTTCTGAATCTGCCACGAAATACTTCCATGGCAACCGGTAATTGATAACCACTCATCGCTAAACTCTTTGCATCAATATCAGGATAAACATCAATTACTTTCACAACCCAATCAGCATCTGTACCGGTGGTACTGGCAAATACATGTGCTGTTATTTTTCCGGTAACAGTTAAATCATTTTCTAAAACATCTCCAGTAAAACTTACTACATCCGGCCTTGTATAAACAAAACGCTGATCTTCTACCTGCCATGGTCTCCAGCGGCTGCCGGGCCCATACGTTGCTTCAATCGGTAATGTTCTGTAAGGCACCGGTTTCTTTGGATCGCTGATATAACTTACAAAACCAGTTGAATTAACGGGGGCATTAAAGGAACATTTATTATCTGCCGCTGCATATAATTTTCTAATGGTTGATTCTTTTGGTGGCCATTGCTCGTATGTTTTCCATTGATTGCTTCCTGTTTGAAAACAATAAGCTTCCTTAAATTGACCCTGTCCGACCGAATCATCCGGGCGGGCATCACCTTTTCCTTTCAGCCAGTAATCAAACCATTGCTTTTGTAATTCCTGGAACCATACGGCTGTTTTACTTTCAAAATTAATCATACCCAAACTATCTGCTTTTTCCTTTTGCCATTGCCCGTGGTTCCATGGGCCCAGTACAATATAATTTCTGTTAAATGTATCTTTTTTCTCCATGTGTTCATACATTAATTGCGGCCCGTTAATATCTTCCTGATCGTAATAACCACCTACATGTAACTGCGGTATCTGCGGCGAGGAAACATAACTCAATGGAGAATTCTGTTGCCAGAAGGCATCATAGTTTGGGTGTTTGATAAAATTATTCCAGGTAGGAACTTTGTTATGAAAATATTTTTCATTGACGTCTTTCAACGGTCCTGTTTTCAAATACCAGTTAAATAAATCGTATTGTGGAAATGGAAAATCACTGTCGGTTGTTTTATCATACTCCACTTCATAAGTGTATTCAAAACCATAACTCAAACGGAAAGCACCGTTGTGATGAAAATCATCGTTTAAAAATAAATCGCCCATACAGGCCTGTTCACTGGAAGCTTTTAATGCAGGATGCGGGTTAACAGCACCCACTAAGGCCAGCCAGCCGGAATAGGATACACCATGTATCCCGGCTTTGCCATTGTTGTTGGGTACATTTTTTATTAACCAGTCAACAGTATCCCAGGTATCGGTACTTTCATCCAATTTATTTTTATTGGTAAGGGAAATCAATGGTGTGTGTATTTCCATATTCCCTTCGCTCTTGTATTTGCCACGAATATCCTGCCGGACAAAAATGTATCCTTCTTTGGCCATTGCACTGAGAGAAGGAATAAATAACGGATTGAGATCATCCGGAACATCCGCTCCGTATGGGGTACGCTGCATGAGTATTGGCAGTTTCTCAGTGGCGTTATCAGGACTGATAATTACGGTAAATAACTTTACTCCGTCCCGCATGGGAACCATGGTGCGGGTAATGGTATATTTTAATCCCTGCCCGAAGCAGGTAACAATAAATAAAAACATAACAACCGGCAGCGGTATTATTTTCTTCATAAGTAATGAAGGTAAGGTTTTTTGATAACCAGGGTGTTGCCCCTTTAAATTGTAAAGCCGTAAATTTTTATTTAAAAAATAATTCAAAAATAATTTGGCAATCTCATTTTCTTAATCGTATATTTGCGATATTGAATTTCAAAGACGGTTTATCCGCCTTTTTTGTTAAAATATTCATCGTAAAAAAACGATAAATGAATCAACAGGAACATTGGGATAAAGTTTACAGTACTAAAGGACCGGCGGAGCTAAGCTGGTACCAGCAGCAGCCTGGCATTTCATTATCCTTTTTCAGGGACTTAAGCATATCCAAAGATGCCGCTATCATTGATATAGGTGGTGGCGACAGCAAGCTGGTTGATTTTTTATTGGAGGAAGGTTATACTGATATTACGGTGCTGGATATTTCTGAAATGGCATTGGAAAAATCAAAGCAAAGATTGGGGCCAAAAGCCATGCAGGTAAACTGGGTGGTGACGGATATAAACTCTTTTCAGTCGAACAAAAAATTTGATGTATGGCACGACCGGGCAGTCCTGCATTTTCTTACAGAACAATCAGAAAGGAAAAATTACTTAGATACTGCCAACCGTTACCTCAATGCAAATGCAAAAATTATCATCGGCACTTTTTCTGATAAAGGGCCTGATAAATGCAGCGGCTTACCGGTTAAAAAATATTCGGAGAGCAGCCTGTCTGATTTCCTGAAAAAATATTTTAAGAAAATAAAATGTATCTATATTGACCATATAACACCGTTTAAAACAGTTCAAAATTTTTTATTCTGCAGTTTTTTAAAAACCAATTAAGATGGCAATACACAAAAAAGAAGAGTTTACACAAAAAGAACAGGATTTGGCAAATTTTGCCAAGGCCATGAGCCACCCTGCCCGTATAGCTATTTTAAAAGTACTGGCACAGCACAATGAATGTATTTGTGGTGAGATAGTGGATGTATTGCCACTGGCTCAAAGTACCGTAAGTCAGCATTTAAAAGAATTAAAAAATGCCGGATTGATTGATGGTTCCATTGACGGGCCAAGAAGTTGTTACTGCATCAACTGGAAGGCGTTTGAAAAATTCAGCAGTGAGTTCAACGGACTTTTTAATATGCTGAAAATAAAAAACGAAAAAGCCTGTTGTTAAAGCCCCCTAACCCCTAAAGGGGGAACAATGAGGGTAAATAAAGAGTATTAACAGACAGTAAAAAATTTATACAAATTAAAACGCTCCCTTTAGGGAGTTGGAGGGTAATATTATGAACAACGAAACACATTTAAAGGAATTAGTAAAAGAAAAGTATGCAGCTATTGCCAGTCAGCCACAGTCGCAAAACCTAAGTTCCTGCTGCGGGGCCACATCCTCCTGTTGTGGAGATGAGGTATATAATATTATGGCAGATGATTACACCAAACTGGAAGGTTATAATGCTGATGCAGATTTGGGATTAGGCTGCGGTTTACCAACGGAGTTTGCACAAATTAAAGAAGGCGACACCGTAATTGATTTAGGCAGCGGTGCAGGCAATGATGCATTTATTGCAAGAAGAATTGTTGGTGAAAAAGGAAAAGTACTGGGTATTGATTTTACCGAAGCAATGGTGAATAAGGCAAGGGCCAATGCAGAAAAAGTGGGATACAATAATGTGGAGTTTCGATTGGGTGATATAGAAGATATGCCTGTTACCAGCAATTATGCCAATGTGGTGGTAAGTAACTGTGTGCTCAACCTTGTTCCTAACAAACACAAAGTGATAAGTGAAATATTTCGTGTGTTAAAACCAGGTGCACACTTTTCTATTTCAGATATAGTATTGAATGGTGAATTACCGGCTAAATGGAAAGAAGTGGCTGAGTTATATGCCGGTTGTGTAAGCGGCGCCATTCAAAAAGACAATTATCTTTCTATTATTAAAGAAGCTGGTTTTACAAACATTACTTTGCAAAAAGAAAAAGTAATAACAATTCCTGATGATATACTCACCAATTATTTAAGTAAGGAGGAAATAGAGGAATACAAAAACAGTAACCTGCGCATACTGAGTGTAACAGTATATGCGGAGAAGCCGGCAAAAGATGAACGCAAATGTTGTGAACCCGGAAGCGGATGTTGTTAAAAAATAATTTCAGGAAACTAAATCAACAAATTATGGATACGCTTATTTCAAATTCATTGGCACTGACAATTGCTGTTACTGATGAAGAAAGACAGGAGGCAATCCAGTTACTTCAGCAGCATAAACTGCCGGTAGC
>JACPOD010000116.1 GCA_016185185.1 Sphingobacteriales bacterium
ATCATAAAAAAAGGCCAGTAATTAAAACTGACCTTTTTGTGGAGCTGCAGGGAGTCGAACCCTGGTCCAAACATATTCGCCGAAAGCTTTCTACATGCTTATTTTGGAATTCATTGTCGGGAAATAACCGGAACCAAACAAACCAATCATTTCCGTAGCTGGATATATCTTAAGCAGCCTTCACAGCCTTTTGCTGCAGCAACCTGTTTTGTTTTTTAGTCGGCGGCGGAACATGGTAACAGATCAACCTGTTCGGCGGCCCTAATGACTACTTAATCACTGATTAGGCAGCCATGGCATACTGTGTATTGCCATTTAAAGTTTTCGTATTCTGATTATCCTGCTAATTACGCAACGCAGGGCATGCTTACACTTTCAAAGATCTATGCTGTCAAAGCCAGAACAGCCCCATTTGAATGTCTGATACCGGATGTACGATGTCAGATGTGGATGGCAAAATTAAGTCTTAAATACTTTTGTTTTAAAAATGATTTGCAAATTTATTGACGGTCATCTGTCAACCGTCATCTGTAAACTGTCAACATAAAAAAGTCCCTGTAGAAACAAGGACCGCTTACCAAAACTAACTGCTATGAGAAAATAGAAATGACTTATTTATTTACCGCTTGTAAGTACCACCACCAATCCAATCATTGCAAAAAACGCTGCCAGGAACAATGCGGCTTTTATTTTATCTGTATCACTAACCCCGTTCAACCGTTTCATACCACTCGTATTTTTCTATTAAGGTTTAATTACACTGTAAAGATGCAATGTTTTATAGCTTATGGAAAGTACTTTCAGGCGAACCGTGTAATATATACGACGAATTGCAGGTTTTTGGATTTGAGTTGTTTCCGGAAATAAAAAAAACCGCTGTAAAAGCGGCTCTTTTAAAATCTTTTTTAGAAATACTTACTTAAACAGCCTGAAAATATCAAGACCTAAAGCATAAGCCATCAACCCCAATAAAATGACCATACCCACCATTTGTGCATATTCCATAAACTTATCGCTTGGTTTATGCCCGGTGATCATTTCGTAAATCGTAAACACCACATGTCCCCCATCTAATGCCGGGATAGGAAGTATATTCATAAAGGCAAGAATAATACTGAGTAAGGCCGTCATACTCCAGAAACGCTGCCAATCCCAACTGGCGCCAAACATACCGCCTATACTGATGAAACTTCCTAACGATTCACTGGCTTTAACTTCCTTTGAAGTAAATAAAAGTTTAAAATTTTTAATATTCATTACCAGTGTTCCCCAACCTTTCTTAACACCTGCAGGAAGTGATTGCCCGAACGTATATTTCTTTGTAGTAAATTCAAGATATCTGTCTGCGCCTGCGGAGATAAATCCAAGTCTTGCGTTCTCATCCGTTTTTGCTTTTACACTAATGGTATCTGCGCCCCTTAAAACACTCACGGAAACTTCTGTATTCTTTTTATTCTTTTTCAGATCCATTAGCTCAGCCTGTGAACCAACCGGTACCCCATCAATAGAAATTATCTGATCACCTTTTCTTAATTCCCCCTGTAGAAATTTTGCAACCTTTCTTTCAACCGTATCTACTATGGCCGGATATTTTGGAACAACTATGGGTTCTCCTTTTCTTTTTATAATGCTCCGGATAGTGCCATCGGGAACGGGTATATCCATCCGTTGACCATCACGGATCAGCTGAATATTCTTTGCTTCATTTAAAATTATTTCACTCGAGAGTGCAGAAAAATTATCCAGCTCTTTCCCGTTCACCCCAAGAATCATATCCCCATCTTTAATACCGATGCTTCTGCCTAAACTATCTGCATACACTCCATACTTTACATTTTTTGTCTGCAGGTAATCTTCGCCCCATACCCATAATATCATCGCAAAAATGAAAAATCCTAAGATTAAATTAACGGTAACACCACCAATCATTATTATTAAACGTTGCCAGGCCGGCTTACTTCTGAATTCCCATGGCTGTGCTGGTTCCTTTAATTGTTCTTTATCCATACTCTCATCAATCATCCCTGATATTTTTACATAACCGCCAAAAGGCAGCCAGCCAATACCATAAACAGTATCGCCTATTTTCTTTTTGAATAAGGAGAACCAGGGATCAAAAAAGAGATAGAATTTTTCAACACGGCATTTAAACCATTTTGCCGGCAAAAAATGTCCCAATTCGTGAAGTACCACCAAAATGGATAAACATAAAACCAGTTGCCCGGCTTTAATTCCCACTACACTCCAATCTATTACTAACAATGTCATTCGTTCTTTTTTAAGGTTTGCAAATATCTGCCAAATAAAATTGATTCTTTTGCCTTTGACAAACTATTTTATCCGCTCACAAGTTAAATACAGTTAAAGTTGAATTAAGGAAGCGGCGTAATTGCGGGCCTCGCCATCGCTTTCGAGGTATTCTTCCAGTGTAGGTTCATTAATGAAGGTTATTTTTTCCATGGTTTGTTCAATCACATTGGTCATATCGAGGAAACCAATACGATTTCTTAAAAATGCCCAAACCGCCAGTTCGTTTGCAGCATTCATGATGCAGGGAAGATTACCTCCCTTGTTCAGAGCCTCTGTAGCCAATGCCAGGTTTCGAAATGTTTTAAGATCAGGTGCTTCAAAACTTAGCTGGGATGATTTGGTAAAATCAAACCGGGGGAAGTTGTTTGATATACGCTGCGGAAACGCCATGGCATATTGAATAGGTAGTTTCATATCTGGTAAACCCATTTGTGCTTTAATGCTTCCATCCTGAAATTGAACCATACTATGAATAATACTTTGCGGATGAATAACCACCTGCACCTGGTCGGGCTCCAAATTAAACAGCCACTTGGCTTCAATCATTTCTAACCCCTTATTCATTAAAGTGGCAGAGTCGATCGTGATTTTGGTTCCCATACTCCAGTTGGGATGCTGCAAAGCATGTTCTCTTTTTACATTAACGAGGTAGTTAGGCTTTCTTCCCAGGAATGGACCGCCGGATGCTGTGAGAATAATTTTTTCTATGGGGTTTCGTGATTCACCAACCAAACATTGAAAAATAGCCGAATGTTCTGAATCAACCGGTATAACAGGAACTCTTTTCTCAACAGCCATTTGCATTACCACATCACCGGCTACTACTAATGTTTCTTTATTTGCTAACGCAATGGTTTTACCGTTTTCAATTGCTTTTAGTGTAGGTTTTAACCCGGCAAACCCAACAATGGCGGCCAGCATCAGGTCATAACTGTCAAAACCAGCCACATCTTCTAATGAACTTTCACCGGCAAAAACCTTTACATCTGTGGAAGCCAGTGCTTCTTTTACCTTTGCATATTTTTTTTCATCAACAATTACTACTGCATTAGGATTAAATTTTAATGCCTGCTGAATCAGCAATTCGTCATTATTGTGTGCAGTAAGAATCTCTACTTCAAATGTATCCGGGTTGGATTCAATTACATCCAGCGCCTGTGTTCCTATTGAACCGGTGGAACCAAATATGGCAATTCGTTTTTTCATTCCCCTATCCCCCGAAGGAGTATTTAAATAGTTGCATAATTATTCGCAATGTAATTATTTAATAATGTAGTTGAGCAAATCATCTGCTAACTTTCTGTCGTTACTTAACCTGGGTACCTTATTTTGCCCTCCCAGTTTTCCAATTGATTTCATATAATTGATGAATCCATTTTTCTCCATTGTTCTTATCTGTAACCGCTCAAGAATATTCCCGTTTATTAAATCATCATAATATATATTCTTTGTTCGGAGATTATCGTCTATTTTTAAAGCAAAAGCTTCCATATCTGATGGAGAATTTTCGAACTCAATAAACCATTCATGGTAACTCTTTCCTTCTCCCTGCTGAATCATGGGTGCTACAGTAAACTCTACCACTTTTAGCCCTTCCTCTTCAGCTGCCTTTTGTAAACTGTATTCTACTTCTTCACCAATTACATGCTCACCAAATGCCGATATAAAATGCTTGATTCTTCCGCTAACAATTAAACGGTATGGATTTAAAGAAACAAATTTTACCGTATCTCCAATATTATAACCCCACAAACCGGCATTGTTATTTATTATTAATGCATAATTCTCTCCCACTTTCACATCTTTCAAACTCAAACGGGTTGGGTTTTCAGTAAACACTTCCTGCGCCGGAATAAATTCATAAAAGATTCCCGAATTGGTATTTAATAAAAGGCCTGGTTCTTTTTGTGAATCCTGGAAAGCAAAAAAACCTTCGCTGGCCGGAAACAACTCTATCGTATCAATCTTTTTTCCAATAGTATCAAACAATTTGGCTTTGTAAGGTTCAAAATTTACACCGCCCTGAACCATTACGCTGAAATTGGGGAAAAGTTCGCCAACCGATTTCCCACTTTTTTGTACCAACCTATCAAAATACATTTGCATCCACGGTGGAATCCCGCTGATTAAAGCCATATCCTCGTTCATGGTTTCTTCCACAATTTTATCCAGCTTTGATTCCCAGTCCTCAATGCAATTGGTTTCATACGAGGGCATTTGATTGGTTCGCAGGTATTTGGGCACATGATGGTTTACTATTCCGCTTAATCTTCCCGTTGGAATCTCTCCAATCCTGTATAACTCCGGTGATCCGGATAGAAAGATCATTTTTTTATTGGTAAAGGCCGCATTTCCGGTTTCTGCTATATAACAAAGGAGTGCATTACGGGCTGTATTGATATGATTAGGGATGGATTCTTTCGTAATGGGGATGTATTTAACCCCGCTTGTAGTACCGGATGTTTTGGCGAAATAAATCGGACGTCCTTTCCATAAAACATTATGCTTCCCCTCTTTAATTTTCTGAATATACGGCTTGAATTCCTCGTAATCCCGGATAGGTACGGCCATTTTAAAGTCTTCGTAAGAATTTATATGGTCAAACCCATGATCTTTTCCAAAATCTGTTTTACGGCCCACTTTAACCAGATCCTGAAAAATAGCCTCCTGGTCCTGAACGGCCGTTTCCATCCCCTTCTTAATTTTGCTGTAAATATATCCGGCGAAAGGCCGTGCCAAAAGCGATTTTATGTTCATGTAACGGGATATAAATTGAGTGCACAAATATAAATTTGCCTTTCGGAATCAGCGAGTTAATTTTCATTACTATTTTTCTTCAAACAGTTTGTGGGAAAACAATTTTACCCTACCTTTGCACCCCTAATAATTGGATAGTTATGTTTGCAGTAGTTAAAATAGCCGGTCAGCAATTCAAAGTGCAAAAAGACCAAAGCCTGTATGTACCTCATATTGAAGGTGCTGCCGGAGACAAAATTGAATTTACGGAAGTTTTGTTGGTAGATAATGACGGTAAGTTATCAGTAGGTAATGATGTTACTGCCAAAATACAGGCAGAGATCATTGCCGAAGTAAAAGGTGACACTGTTATTGCGTACAAACAGAAAAGAAGAAAAGGTTTCCGTAAAAAACATGGTCACCGTACTTTGTATACTAAAATAAAAGTAACAGGTATTGTGTAATTAAAGTAAACAGGTTGATTAGTTAAAATTAAAATTACTGTCAACTTACAAACTGATAAACGAATAAACTTTTTAAAAGATGGCACATAAAAAAGGTGAAGGTAGTGTAAAGAACGGCCGCGATTCACAAAGCAAGCGTCTGGGTGTTAAAATATTTGGTGGACAACCTGCATTATCTGGCAACATCATCATTCGTCAACGTGGCACAGTTTATCACCCCGGTAAAAATGTTGGTGTTGGAAAAGACTATACATTGTTTGCATTAACAGATGGTGTGGTTGAATTCAGGAAGACAAAAGCAGATAAAACGATCGTAAGCGTTAATCCTGTAGAAGTTAGCGCCTGAACTTTTACAAAAAAAAATTTGGTAGTTAAAAAGAAGTTGTTATTTTTATAACGTTAAATTCTTTTTACTAACTATTAAATTCTAAAAAAATGGCTACAAAGAAAAAAGCTGCTAAGAAAGCTGCTCCTAAAAAGAAAGCTGCTCCTAAGAAAAAAGCTGCTAAAAAAGCTGCTAAAAAGAAGTAAGCTTAGCTTTCGAAAAAAAGCGAAACATACTAAAAGCCCCGAAGTAATTCGGGGCTTTTGTTTTTATTTTCATTTGTAGATTTGATATATGGATAATTACCAGATTGCTGAAAATTTTTCCCTTCTTTCCAAATTGATGGATATACATGGTGAAAATTCATTTAAAGCCAGGTCTTATGGAGCTGCGGCTTTTAATATTGAAAAGCTACCCATGCAACTTTCAACTATACCGCATGATGAATTATTTAGCATAAAAGGTATTGGCGAATCAACAGGGAAGAAAATTATTGAATTACTGGAAACCGGCGAATTAAAGGCATTAAAGGATATTATCGCCCAAACTCCGGCCGGGGTAATTGAAATGCTAAATATAAAAGGCCTGGGGCCAAAAAAGATTGCCACTATCTGGAAGGATATGGAAATTGAAAGCATAGGTGAATTATTATATGCCTGTGATGAAAACCGTTTAAAGCTTTATAAAGGATTTGGAGACAAAACACAGCAAAACATAAAAGAAACCATTGAGTTTTACCAGCAAAACCAGGGTAGTCATTTATATGCACAGGTTGAAGCAGTCGTGCCTGATATTAAGAATTATCTGGAAAGGTTATTTACGCCAGATAAAGTCAGGTTAACCGGAGCTTTTCTGCGGCAAATGGAAACAATAGACGAATTAGAGTTTGTGATAAGTGAGCCTGCCGAAAATATAAAACTAAAATTTCAAACAGCATTCCCGCCTGAGTTAATAGAAGAAACACCTGCATATATAATTTATAAGCTAAAGAATGGACTGAAGCTAAAGTTATATCACGGTAAGGAAGGAAGAGATGAAAAATTGTTCCGTTATTCCGGCTCTAATGAGTTTGTTGAATCGTTTATAAAGACCTTTCCTGAAATAGAATTTAATAATGGAAACGCATCGGATGATTCACATTTTTTTGAAAAGGAAAAAATTCAATATATACCACCCTATTTAAGGGAAACGGCAACCATTATTGATGGAGCTAAATCCTTTTCTCTCCCGGAGGTTATTCAGCCAACAGATATCAAAGGAATCATCCATAGTCACAGTACCTGGAGCGATGGCTCGCATACGTTAGAACAGATGGCTGTTGCTGCCAAAGAAAAAGGGCTGGAATACCTTATCATCAGCGACCATAGTAAATCTGCCTTTTATGCAAACGGATTAACAGAAGACAGGATTAAAGCTCAACATGAAGAAATTGAAAAACTAAATGAGAAACTAAACCCGTTTAAAATTTTTAAAAGCATCGAATCGGATATACTGAACGATGGCAACCTTGATTATTCTGATAATATTCTCTCCACATTTGATTTGGTAATTGCCTCTGTGCACTCCAATTTAAAAATGCCAGAAGAGAAGGCAATGATGCGATTACTGAATGCAATTGAAAATCCGCACACAACCATCCTTGGACATATGACAGGCAGATTATTGCTGAGCCGTAAAGGCTACCCTGTGAACTATGAAAAAATATTTGAAGCCTGTATCGCCAACAAAGTTGTGATTGAACTGAATGCACACCCAAGCCGATTAGATATTGACTGGAGGTATATTGAAGCTGCCCTTAATAAAGGCCTGTTAATTTCTATTAATCCTGATGCACATGCCATAGAAGGATACGAAGATTGTAAATATGGAATACTGGTAGCACAAAAAGCTGGTGTTACAAAAGAAAAAAATTTAAGCAGTTTTAGTTTGAAAGAGTTTAAAGCCTACTTAAAAAAATAAACAATCAGGCAACAGGAAATTGAATATAAAAAGAAGTGCCGGCATCTTCCGTTGTCTCAAACCATATTTTTCCTTTTACATTTTCTACAATGCCTTTGCACATGGCCAGCCCTAAACCAGCACCAGATGTTTTTGTGGTAAAGTTTGGGGTAAATATTTTTGATTGAACTTCCGGTGGAATCCCTGTTCCATTATCCGACACAACAATAGTCAATACATTTTCGTCCAACGACTGCATCACTACAATTTTAGGCTCTCTTGTTTCGGGTACTGATTGAATTGCATTTTGAAAAAGATTAGTGAACAACCGGTTGATCTGTGTTTTATCTGCATGAATAATTTGACTGGACTCCGGCCGGTTCCAGTTTATCGTCAATCCATCCTGTGTCCGGTAGAGTGAAATGATCGATCCCAATACTTCATTAATATCAAAATTTTCGTTTTTAACAATACCCAGATTGGCAAATTGCGAAAATTCACCGGCTATTTTTGACAAGTGATCAATTTGTTCCACTAATGTATTAGCTACATTACCTGTCATTTCTTTTACATTGGGAGCATTACTGTCAACTGCCTTTTGCAAATACTGTATACTCAGCTTCATTGGGGTTAGTGGATTCTTAATTTCATGGGCAACCTGTCTGGCCATTTCACGCCACGCCCCTTCTCTTTCACTTTTAGCAAGCAACTGTGCACTTTCATCCAGCTGTTTAACCATTTTATTATATTCTTTTACCAAATCCCCTATTTCGTCGTTCCTGTTCCATTTAATTTCTTCGTTACGCCCAAGTTTCAGTGCTTTCATTCTTTCACTGATAATCGAAAATGAGTTTGTAATACGGTTGGTTATTAATAATGCTATTAAACCTGCCACTAAAAAAATAAATGCATTTAAGTTGATAATGGTTACCAGGAAATTGGATATTTCCTGGTTTAATTCTTCCGGCGAATAAAATGAGGGAATATTGAGGTAGGCATATACGGAGCCGCGTTCATCCCGTACCGGAACATAAATACTTAAAAATTCACGGCTGCCGATGTGTTCGTTTTGTACATGCTGAATTTGTTTAAGTTTGGTCAAATGATAATATGCATCAGGCTCCATTTTTTGGCTCAATAATCCTTTGTTATAAACTAATTTATTAGAGGCTAATTTTAAATTTCCCTCAAGATCATACAAGCTTACATCAACATTATGTATTTCTGAAATTTTGGTAAATACATCATCCAGTTCTTTATTAGTAGCATTATCGTAAACCTTAAGTACATCATCAAAAGTATTATGCTGGTCCAGTTCATTTTTCACTGCGGATGCAACGATTTGAATTGTACGGGAAAGTTTTTCTTTATTATTACGGTTATACCGGTCTTTAAAAAACTGGATAGTGGAAAAACCAATTACTATAAAAGACAGAAGGCTGATAAAGATGATAGTACTATGCACCTGGCTTCGGATATTCAGTTCCCAAAACTGTTTCATCCGGCTCCATTTTAGGCCCGACATAATGACTATGTTAAATAACTGTATTACTGCCACGGTAATTAAGAAGGCACAAAAGAACCAGGCAAAAAGGGTAATTGCCTCAAGCATAAAATTGCTTTTGCGAACCACAATCACTAACCTGTCTGCACTTGCCTTATACCACAACTCTTCACTGGAATCATTATCTCTTATCTCGAACTCGCCTTTTGGGATTTCGGATGTAGTAAGATTAAGTGGAAAAGGATAATCATTATAATTTGAAACCAGCTGCAGGTCAGTATAAATCCCAAATGCATAGAGGGGCGATTTTTCTATCGATGCAAAAGAAGTACTGCTGCGGGCAAACAACTCGGGTTGTAACGCTTCACTTTTGTATTTCCTCGGTTTAGAAACAATATAAGCATATCCAACCACCTCCTGGTTAAAGGGGTTTGTGATATTTTTCCGGCAGATATAACTGAATTTATCAAAGGATGTTTCATAATAATACAGGTTGGGCACACTGGTAGGTTTGCCTTGCACACTCAAAATGGTGTTGAGTGAATTAAAGGAAACGGAGTCCTCATTATATAATGGGTGAAAAGATTTATCAAACGTATAAAACTTAGTATCGTATTTATTAAGATACCCACTGAAGTTTTCATTGAGCAAACTATCTTTAATTTTTTTAGCCGACAAAGGATTGCTTAAACGGTCAAAGTTTTCAAACAAAAAGAAATTATTGAAATTAGCCAGCCCAATACTCATCAGGCTTTCGCTGGATGGATCTGCCTGTAACGATAATTTCTCTGCCATTCTTTTTCGTTCATTGATCTCTTTGTAGCTATTGGTCACCATCAGTAAAGAAGAAATTGAAGCCGAGAAAAAGAAAAACCACAATAGTAATACAGAAGATTGCAGTGTACGGAAATTAAGCGATAATACAGGGAAATTAAGCAATGCCAAAAACATCAGCATCCAGATAAATAAATAAATATCAAAGAATCCGCCATTTCCACCTTCAAAGGAAAGAAAGATAAGCCCACTTACAATCATAACCAGCACAACATCCTGCAAACGGTAATGTAATATCATTTGCAGGTAACGGAATAAAAACTTTATAACAACATAATAACTGATGGCGATACCACATAAAACAAGGATACCGATATAGCTGTAACTGTTGAGGCTAAAGAAATTGGTTACGTTAAAAGATATCTGCGAATCTGCCACCAGGCTTTTTACCAAATTCCCTCTTGAAAAGGTTACCATCACTATGGACAAACCCAAAATACCTGCGGCAATCCATTTGCCTTTCTTTGATTGGGCAATAGCCGGAATCCTGGTCTTTTGAATATTATTATATGCAAAAAATAAAACCCAAAGCACTAACAATATATTAAGTAAAACATCTCCCAGCGAACGATGAAGCGATGATGAACTATAAATCGTTGGATCAAATAATTCAAATTGCCGGAAATTTAATGGTACAGGAACAAAATAACTAATGGCCCTTATTAATAAAACAATACCTGCAAATAACATAACTCCGGTATATGCTCCACGATTCTTAACGATCCAAAGACATAAAATCTGAATGAAAAATAAAACAAAAAATATGGCAGCCATCCTGAACACGATAGCCCACCAACTCAAATGCGGTATCGGAGTAAATGAACGGTTATTAATATTAAAAAGCGGTTTGGCCGTAATGCTTAATACAGGAAGCCCATATGCTTTTGTAGTTATTTCAAACTTCTTTTCCAGTTGCGTGTTGATAACAAAATTATTCTGCAGGTAATCCGTGTTAATAAAATAATTCCATCGCACAGGAATTAATGCGATGAATTTATATGCACCTGACTCATAACGGAGTTTTTTTATTACTACCACATAATCACCATTACTCATCCGCTCATAATAAACAGCACTGTCTTTTTGCAACTGATTTCCCGACGGTTCAATTAATGACGTATTCCAGAAAAGCATTTTGGGGTCACCAAATTCCGGCAACGAATAAATAAAAACACTATAGGGTTTTGATGTTATGGATTCAAGTGTTTTTTGTGAATACCGGTTTGTTATCAGTGATTGAATGGTGACTGAATCGTTAAGCAGTTTATCAATATCTTGTTCCTTTCGCTGAATATCTGATTGCACTAAATGCTGTGCATTTTTCAGTGTTGAAGTTTCACTCCAGTAATTATTAAAGAATAAAGAAATGGTTAAGAGCCAGCCGGCTATAATGAGCAAATACCCATGCTGATAAAAGAATTTCCGGAAGTTTTTGCCTGGTTTCAATGAGTGTGTGTTATTTAACACGTTTTATTTCATTCCAAATAGAATCCATTTCTTCCAGCGTCATATCATGTAAGCTCCTGCCCTTGTTTAAAGCTTGCTCCTCCATTTGGGTAAAACGGTGTATGAATTTTTTATTGGTCAGTTCCAATGCATTTTCGGCATCAACTTGCAAAAACCGTGCACAATTTATTAAAGAGAAGATCAAATCACCATATTCTTCTTCAATGAGGTGTTGTTCTTTGCTATTGATGGCATCGGTTAATTCATTCATTTCTTCTTTTACTTTTTCCCAAACCTGCTCTTTATTATCCCATTCAAAACCCACCTGTTTTGCCTTTTCCTGTAACCGCATTGCTTTTACAGTAGCCGGCAAAGATTTGGGCACACCACTTAAAACTGACTTCTTCCCTTCCTTTAGCTTAAGCTTTTCCCAGTTTTGTTTTACATCTTCCTCGCTGTTCACCTTTACATCACCATAAATGTGGGGATGACGGGAAATCAGTTTGTCGCAAATACCATTTAGCACTTCAGTTAGTTCGAACTGCTTTTGTTCACTGCCAATTTTAGAGTAAAACAGGATATGAAGCATCATATCTCCGAGTTCCTCTTTAATTCCTTTCCAGTCTTCTTCCGTAATAGCATCCGCCAGTTCATATGTTTCCTCTATCGTTAATTGACGAAGGGTTTGTATGGTTTGTTTGCGGTCCCATGGGCATTGCTCCCGCAGCTCTTCCATTATTTTTACTAGTCTTAAAAAAGCTTGGCTAACTTCCTGCATAATTTATAATCTTACAACTGATAATAATAAAAACAACATTAATAGTATACCGGCAACAACTGAATTAAGTATCATCAAAATAAAATACTTAAAAAAGGTTTTTACATAACCTTGTTCGTAAAACTTCTTCAGGGCCATATATATGTAAACTAATATGGAAAACGCACTCAAACTTATGATGGCACTAAGCCATTCCCAGTGTGTGGCCTCTCTCATTTTATTCAGGCCAAATATTATTAGCAATAAAATGAAAATGGCGCAATAAAGGTGGATAGAAAATATTCCATGATCTGCATAATAAAATTTCTTACGTCGTATATAAAGTAGTTTTAGTAATAATGCAAAAAAAGGAAGTGATACAAAAAGCATTTGAGGAATGGAATGCAAAAACTTTTCCTTTAATGCTTCCATTACATGCCCTTCACCATATTTTTTATCCCACATAATTTTTTTACGGGTGAAAAATTGTTCCATCCAGCTGTCTTTAGCATCACCTTGCAATGAATTCTGAACAGAGTCATACGCCTCTGCACTTTCAAATCGTTTTTCAAACGGGTTTATTTTTGCCTTTTGAAAAACATATTTAAACGATTCCAGGCTATCGCTTACAATGGTACTATCTTTTGCCAATCGTTCCAGATCGTGTTCAATTGCTGCAATTTGTTTTAGCTTTTCCGTTTTTTCAGCAGAGTCTTTTGAGTTCTTTATTTCATCTTCCATATCCTCTTTCGCCCCTTTTAAAATTTCTGCCAACCCTGCTACTTTATTTTTAGGTTTTACTTCCGACATCTTTAATGTTTCTCCCGGGCTCATAAATGAAAAGAAGATCAAAAAGAAAAAAGCCGAGGTAAATACATACATCCGGATAGGATTGAGATAGCTTACTCTTTTACCTGCCATATATTGCTTCGAAAGAAAACCGGGCTTAAACAATATCAACTTTACAGTTTCAAAAAATTTACCATCAAAATGGGTTATATCGTAAAAAAAGTGTTTTACAAGATGGAAAAAAGTTTCTTTGGGCTCAATATTTTCCTGGCCGCACTGCTGGCAGTAACGGCCGGCTACTTCCGTTCCGCAGTTCAGGCAGTTTTTTTCAGCTCTTTCTTTACCGTGAGACAAGACAGTTAAATTTTAATAAAAATATAAAAGAAACAGGGAATAATTACGTTACAATATACACCGTTATCTTTGACAAAAATTAGACTTCCATTTCAAATGAAAAAAATTCTCATTCCTGCTACCCTTGTACTTCTTACACACCTGCTCCATGCGCAGCATTATTACAATGATATACTGGGTGCAAAAAAAACCGCAGAACAGTGGAAACTGTATAAACAAAATGCTGTAAGCTCCGTTACTACTAAAAGTTTTGAAAGTGATGGACAGCCAAGCGAAGGTTTTTTACTGGAGCAAAAAATAAATCTTAAAGAAAGAAGTATTGAAAC
>JACPOD010000038.1 GCA_016185185.1 Sphingobacteriales bacterium
GACCGGAACAGTGTTATTTAATGACTTCTTCAATAACCTTACCAATACAGCCGCTGGGCATTTGTATTTTTAACATCGCCGAAATGGTGGGGGCAATATCTGTCATATACACTTCCCTTGTTAACCGGCCCGGTTTTATATTCCAGCCATAAAACAAAAGTGGTATATGTGTATCATATGGATACCATGCGCCATGCTCCAAACCCGTGGTGGTATAATCGGTGTATTGTGCTTTATAAAAAAACTGGATGTCTCCACTTCTGCGGTAATAGTAGCTGTTGGCCAGTCGTTCTTTTAATTTAGGTGGTAAGGTTACGGTACTAAAATCATCCACATCATAGGCATTCCACACTTCATTTAAACTTTTTAAATAATTCACCAGGAAAGTTTTCACTTCTTTATGGTTAAGCTTTAAAGAATCCACCCTGTGCATATCAATATATAACTGGTAATCAAAAATCTTTTTCACCAGTGTGTCGGCACCAAACTTTTGTTTGCAAAGTTTATTCATATCAACTACAATATCATTGTTATTCAACGTACCGGCAGTAGTATATTTTTTTTCTTTTAAATACCCGGCTGTCTGCGGAGAACCATGATCAGCAGACAGAAACAACAGGTAGTTATTTTTACCAAGCGTTTTATCCAAATAGTTTAAAAAGTCTGCCAGGTCTTTATCAAGGCGTAAATAGGCATCTTCCTGTTCCAGTGAATTGGGGCCAAAGCGATGCCCTAAATAATCGCTGGTAGAAATACTTACACAGAGCATATCTGTTTCCGCCCCCATTCCCAAATTTTCTTTGCTGACAGTTTCTTTAGCAAAGTCGAATGTATAGGTAGCGCCAAATGGCGAAGCCCTGAAGGCATTATAATCATTACTTCCAATAACAGACTGGTATTTATGCGGGAAAGTTCTTTTGCCATCACTTTCCAGTAATTTTTCATAGGCCTTATCATCTTCTGTACTTTGTATATAGCTTGGCTGAGGATATAACAAGGTCCAGTCATTTTTCATTAAAGAATCCTGTTTACGCAAAGCATTATATTTTTTTACCCAGTCTGGAATATCAGAAAAATAATATGTACTGCTTATCCAGTTACCAGTAAGATCATCGAACCAGTAAGCAGCATTGGCACTATGGCCGGCTGGCAAAATACCACCCCTGTCTTTTAAAGAAATACCAATGACTTTACTTCTGAAATTGGTGGCTAATTTTAGTTCATCGCCCATCGTATTGGTGAGCATATTTTTGGGGCTCATTTGTCCGGCCCAGTTAGAAGCAGTGGTTCCCAATCCCCTTACAGATGTATCTCTTGAACAATACATCAAACTTTCATTTGATCTTTCCACCCAGTCATTGGCAACTATTCCGTGAATGGCCGGCACACTGCCTGTGTATATACAGGCATGCCCTGCTCCGGTAACAGTAGGCGTATAAGGTATCATCGTATTATCGCAACTAAAACCCTGGTTTAATAAGCGTTTAAATCCATCATTGCCGTACCGATTGTAATAACGATATAAATAATCCCAGCGCATCTGGTCTATCACAACACCAACCACCAATTTGGGGCGACTTAATTTGGTTACCGCTGAAGGAGTTTTTTGGGCGGAACAATTTATAACAAAGATTATGGCAATTGCTACGGAAACAAACTTCATATTACATTTTTTGACGCTGTAAATTTAATGCTCTATTCCCTTCTGTGGCCGAATATTTTAGAATTAACAGCCTGTTTACTGATATTACCGGCTTCCATTGCTGTAAATTACTTCTCCTCTTGTAAAAAGCACCACAAAATAATTATATCTTTAGTTAAGTAAAGTCTTGTTTTATGCTACCTGTAAAACTATTATCACCGCTGCTGCTTTTTTCCTTTTTTTCATTTTGCCAGAAAAATATCACCGGACTTATCAATGCTGAAAAAGCATTTGCCCAATACGCTCTCGATTCAAATACACGGGATGCTTTTGTAAAATTTTTAGATAGTAATTGTGTGGTTTTTAATGAAGGAAAAGCGATCAATGGTTACCAGCTTTGGAAAAGCAGAGAAAAAAGAACCAGTAAAATAATATGGGCGCCTGAGTTTGCAGCAATTGCATCTTCCAATGAATACGGCGTAACCACCGGCCCTTATGAATTTAAAGCCAGTGTGAATGATACGGCACTTGCCAGAGGCAACTTTACATCTATCTGGCATTACAATACCAATAAGGAATGGAAAAATGTATTGGATTTT
Organism: Sphingobacteriales bacterium; assembly: GCA_016185185.1. Classification (GTDB taxonomy): domain Bacteria; phylum Bacteroidota; class Bacteroidia; order Chitinophagales; family Chitinophagaceae; genus AWTP1-9. Next base: position 2,242 of record JACPOD010000038.1, read on the forward strand.
GGGATTAGTTATACCGAAAAAAGAAACCCGGTAACTGAAATAAAATCATACGAAATAATAGCAGGCATAAAAACAGATGTCAATTTAGTAACCATTGAAAAGGCTTTTATTTTCGATTATAATACTAATGGTGTGGCAGCTTATAAAAAAATTGCTGCAGACAACATCTGGTTCAATACCGAAGGTCAGTTGCCTGTAAATGGTATTAATTCTATAGAAGAGGCTTTGAAAAAGATTCCGCCGGCTATTCAATTTATTCCCTCGGGCATGGGTGTTTCTTACAGCAAAGATTTTGGTTATATCTATGGAACAGCCAGGTTAAACGATAAGCAGCAAAATTACCTGCGTGTATGGATAAAGGAGAACGGAGAATGGAAATTATTGCTGCAAACACTTGGGTTAAGCAATTAATCGGAGGTGGTGAGTAGTGAATGAAATTTGATTATTTTTAAATAAAAATGCCCCGCATAAAAATTGATCTTCCCGAATCCTTTTCGTTTTCTATAAAAATCCCGGTAAGAATTACGGATATAAATTACGGCGGACATTTGGGTAATGATTCCGTCCTCTCCCTTTTACATGAGGCAAGAGTAAGTTATTTAAAACAGTTAGGATATACAGAATTAAATATTGAAGGTGTGGGTTTAATTATGAGCGATGTGGCGATTGAATTTAAAGGCGAAAGTTTTTATGGTGATGAATTAACCATCAGTGTGGCTGCCGGTGAATTCAGTAAAATAAGTTTTGAATTATTTTATAAGATGGAAACGGTGAGGGGTGGGAAAACGATTTTAATTTCCAAAGCAAAAACAGGGATGGTTTGTTATGATTACAATGTTAAGAAAGTGGTAGCGGTGCCAGAGGAGTTTATGAATAAAGCATCTGTATAAATAAATTAAAACAAATAATGATTAAAGACATTAAGATCACCAACACCGAAATTCTATCCAACAACTGGTATACTTTAAGAAAAATAACCTACGAGTATGCTAAAAAAGATGGCACCCGTTTAACGCAAAGCAGGGAGGCATACGACAGAGGTAATGGCGCCACCATCCTGTTGTACAACAAAGAACAGCAAACTATCATTCTTACCAGGCAATTCCGGTTACCTACGTTTGTGAATGGTAATGAAACGGGAATGCTGATAGAAGCTTGCGCCGGTTTGCCCGATAAAGACAATCCCGAAGATTGCATCCGCAGGGAAACTGAAGAAGAAACCGGTTATAAAATAACCGATGTAAAAAAAGTATTTGAAGCGTATATGAGTCCCGGTTCAGTTACAGAAATATTATACTTTTTTATTGCTGAATACCATAAAGACATGAAAGTAACAGAAGGTGGCGGTGCCGCACACGAAGAAGAAAATATAGAAGTGCTGGAACTCGATTTCAATATAGCTATGGCAATGATTGATAGTGGTGAAATAAAAGACGGGAAAACCATAATGCTGCTGCAGTATCTAAGGCTTCAGCATATTTTATAATTCGCTTTCATTCCATATCCGCCAACTTTCTTCTGCCTGTAAGATGAGCATTTCATATCCGTTTTGAATGGTGGCACCTTTCATTTCCCCTTTTTGCAGGAATAATGTTTTTTCAGGATTGTACACTAAATCGTATAAATGATGCTGCGGCGTTAAATAATCATAGGCAATATCAGGACAATCATCCACTTTAGGATACATACCTAATGGAGTGGTATTGATCAACAATAAATGTTCCTGTAAGATTTCCACTTTTAATTCGTGGTAAGAAATGGTTTTTGGTGTTCCCTTTTTCCGTGACACAAATAAATAGTCAATATTCAGCTTTTGCAAAACATATTCTACTGCTTTTGCTGCGCCACCCGTTCCAAAGATCAGTGCTTTGGTATGATATGGCTTCAAAAAATTCTTTATCGAATTTTCAAAGCCAACCACATCTGTATTGAAACCTTTTAGTTTCCCGTGATCGGTATTATTTAGCAGATGCTTTATTTGGTCAATATTCTCCAGTGGAAAATTCTCATACAAACAATTATCAATACCTGTCTGCTGAAATTTTTCAGTAAAGTATTTTTTGGAAAAAGAATGGGTTAAGGGGAATCCTATCAATCCATAAAGTTTCATCAGGCTTCTTCTTTGTTGAGAAACATGTGAAATGTATCGCCACGCAACCCCACACGCATTGTTTCTAATGGTATTACTTCTGTTGGGGCAATATTTCCGAGGTTAACATTGCAACCCACCAGTTCAATAAAGTATAATTGCTGTGCTTTTTGCGGCGCTTCCCATATAATTCTTTCGGATGGAATTTGCGTCAAAATTTCCTGCACCAATCCTTCTCTTACCTCCCCGCTGCCACGGTAAATACCCACATTACCCGCTTCTCTTGCTTCGGCAATCACGTATGTGGAACCAGCCTCCAGTTCAGCCTTCATCAGTTCAATCCATTTATAAGGAGGAATGATATGTGCCGCATCTTTACTTCCAACTTCACTTAGCACTGTTCCATGTTTGGTTAGTTTTTCAATATAGCCGCATTTTTCAGCATGCGGTATCGTGATAGAGCCATCGCTGACTTCCATATAACTAATACCAAAATTTTTACATACCGAAATATAATCGTCAAACTGGTTGCGGATCAAAAAGGCTTCAAACAAAGTACCTCCAAAATAAACCGGGATATCGTAGTTTCTGTAAACTTCTAATTTCTCTTTCAGGTTGGGTGTAACGAAAGAAGTGCCAAACCCAAGCTTTACTATATCCACATGCGGATGGGCAACACTCATAAAGTTTTTTGCTTCTTCAATACTGAGGCCTTTATCCATTACCATGGTAATGCCGCTCTGCCGGGGTTTCTTATTTCTTTCTGGAATTTGAGAGAGATTAAAATTCATAGTGACCATATTTGCTTAAAAACAGGCGCAAAGATAGGGAAGCCAGCCTTTCTGGCAAGTTGATTATCGTCAACCTTAAATCGATTTATTTCTCTTATACTTGGCGATGAGATCCACCACCTGCTGGTTTTGTAATATCTGCGGATTTAAAGCAATAAACTTTTTAATGAGTTTTGGTGCTTTTTCCATTGCAATTTCCAGTTGATTGATGGCTTCTTTGGATTTGCCCATTGCAAAAAGAATGGCACTGCGGTAAAACAAAAAGAGAGGTTTGTTTTTGGTTTGATGATAAGCAATATCAACGTATTCTTCTGCATCATCCAGCATATTGGCCACCATAAAACATTCAAGAAGGGATGTCCATGCCTGTACATTTTTAGGTCGCTGGCGAATCACGTTGGAATAAGCTTCCACTGCTTCTTTATATTTTCCCAATTGCACCAAACATTCGCCCAAAGCCAGGTTATACTCAGCTTGCAAGCGATGAATTTCCAGTGCAGATTGTAATTGCTTGATAGCACTTTCCCATTGCCCTTCATTAATGTACGTACAGGCTATCTTGTAATAAAGCTTGCTGTCTTCAGCATTGAGGTGCGAAGCTTTACGGTAATAGAACCTTGCCTGTGCGAAATTTTTCAGGCGGTCATAGCAATGACCAATAGCTTCGTAAATCACATCTTCGGGACGACTTAATTCCAGTACTTTTTCCAGCATCTCAATAGCATCCTTATATTTTCGAAGACGGATGTACGCATCGCCCATATTACGGTAGGCATAATCAAACTTCTCGTCTATGACAATGGCATATTGGTAAGCATCAATTGATTTTTCATATAATTTCAATCCCTGGTAAGCCGCAGCAAGATTGAACCAGGCAAGCTCACTATAAGGATAATCTTCAATGATCTTTTTATGGAGTTTGATACTTTCCTCGTTACGGCCGGTAAAATCTGTCCAGAAACAAATTTTATATAATGCCTCTTCATTGGTGGGCTCCTGCTCAAGAATCATTTTCAGGCAATCAAAGACCTTATCGAATTCTTCATAATCGTCATATACATCGCTTAGTTCAAACAACAATTCTAATCTTTCTTCCCCGTCAATATGTTTAATCGCTTCTTCCAGTAATTCAACCGCTTTTTGCTGCTGGTCAAGAGCAAGGAAGATGTCTGTTTTTAGAATATATAAATTGATGTCATGTGAGCCAAATGACTCCACCTTGTCCAGCATATCAAGCGCATCATTGTATTTACGGGTAGTGATCAGCAAATCTGCCTTTCGAATCATCAAAGCGGAAGAATAGGGATATTGCTCTATGGCAAGCTCAGCTGCAATTATAGCTGCCGGCAGATCCTCTTTTTCTTCATAATGGTCAATGATTCTTTCGAAGGAGTCTTCGTCAATAAAAGAGTGACTTTTGCCCGACCGGAGATTTTCAAACTGCTTCAGTAATTCACGAATATCCTCCTTGTCCTGGCGGTAAGGATTTTTACTCATATTGTAATGGGTTATTGTAAATTAAGCCTTTTTCATAAAAAAGGGCTGAAATTTGTAACATTTTTTTGAAGACTGCGTTAATTAATGTGTAAAGTTTTAGGATAGACGGCGTGGGAATTCAGGATAATTTCATTTACTTTTGTTTCATCTAAACACTTAATTATGCGTAAAACACTCGTTACTATAAGCTTTTTGTGCTTGTATGGAGTTGTTTTTGGGTCCTTTGTTGGGGTTGGTGACAGTAAAATCAGCAAAGACGCAAAGAATACAAAATTGTATTCAAACCTTAAAAGCACTATGCATTTTTCATTGAAAAATGGAATGGTTTACAAAGGCAACAAGATTGTAAGTACACAAAGAACAGAACAATCTGTAATTTATAATTCTGTTGTTACCTACCATAAAGGCAACACTATTTACATTATACCTTATAAACAAAGCACCTTCCTTTCCAAATTCAAAACGCCGGGATTGGATAAATAAAGACAACGTTTTCTGTAAAATATTAAACCCCGCTGTACAGCGGGGTTTTTCTTTGTAATAATCTTACGACCTTATTTTTATTTAATTCCTTTTGACTCTTCATAGGTCATTTCCCTGTAACCAGATTTAGGAACTTCAAATTTTGAACTTGGTACGGCATCAAAATTTATTTTAGAAGCCGTAAAGGTCACTTGCAAACCACCTAAAGTTGCCTCATACTCCAGCACCAGGCCTGCTAATCCTTTAAATTGTAAATCATACTCTTTGTTCATGGGAACCAATTCTGTTGTATAATACACAGTAAAAGTGGTGCCATCTTTTAATTTACCGGTTGCTTTAGTACACCTATATCCGGCTATTGTTTTACTCTCTGTTGATTTTTCAAAAGTAACACCTGCATATTTTTTATTTGCCTCAATAAAATTTTCTTTTGTAAGTCTCGTCATTATCTTTTGATCACCATACTCATTTAAACGAGTAGCAGTACCAGTTTTAGAATCGTGAATGGTAGTAGATGTGCCGAGTAAGCTACTCATTTCTGTACGGCTTAAGTTTCCTTTAAGATAAACCTTTTGGGTTGCCCCATCCAGCAAATCGGCACTTTGAGGTTCATTTGTTCCTGTTTTCACGGTTACATCATAAAGAATTGTTCCTTCTGTAAACTGTTTTTGAGCTATCCCCGAAACAGTTAAGAGCATCAGCGCTAAAGCGATTCCAAGCCTTGTTTTCATTTTTGTATTCTTAATTACTTTAAAGATAATAAAATTACATGCCAAGTTGCACCGTATAATAAAAAACCTGTTCCGGACAGATGGAACAGGTTCAGGCTTTATTGATTTAACAGATTATTTTTTTCGTTGCTGTTGCTGCTTCTGTGTTTCCTGCATTTGCTCTAAACGTTCCTGCCATTTGCTCCTGGTTTTTGGCTTGGTTTTGTTCATTTGAATTTCTGCATGGATCTTCTTTTCATCAATAATAAACTTTTGTATGATCAATTGTAAAACCAATGTGATAACGTTTGATACGGTATAGTACCATGTTAAGCCGGAAGGTAATGAGTTGAAAATGCCTAATAAAACCACTGGAAAGATATAAGGCATATATTTCATCATCGGGTTACCAGTGTCCGGTGTTTGGCTCATACTGTACCAGGAAATAAGAAAGCTGGTAAGCGTTGCTGTAATCGTAAATAAACTCACGTGATCACCATAGGCTGGTATATTAAATCCTAAGTTGTAAATTGAATCATACGCAGCCAGGTTATGAGACCAAAGGAAATGTTCCCCTCGTAAATCGATACTGGAGTTAAAGAAACTAAATAAGGCAAAAAAGATAGGGATTTGAAATAATGCCGGGATACATCCGCCTAAAGGATTAACACCAGCGGTACGGAAAAGCTTCATTTGTTCTACACTCATTTGCTGCTGATCGTGACCAAATTTCTTTTTCAGTTCGTCTATTTCCGGTCTTAGTACTTTCATTTTAGCGCCACTGTAATAGCTTTTATACGTAAGAGGAGATATTAATAAACGAATAAAGATGGTAAGCAGCATAATTACAATACCATAGCCCATACCCGTGCCTTTAAGAAAATTAAATACCGGCATTACAATCCAGCGGTTAAGGTATTTTACAAAAGCATATACACCCTGTCCCAGGTTAATAATGTTGTGCATGCCAATATTGTAACTTTTAAGCAATTTATAATCGTTAGGGCCGTAAAAAAACTGGAACGGGAGAGTAACATTAGAACCACTCACTGTTGTGTGAAAATTAGAGATTACCTGTTTTAAAATATGTGAGCTGTCGGGGAATATTGTCCATTTAGTATCCCCGCTGGCAAAACCTCCTTTATATACAAAAGTGGAATTAAAGAACTGTTGTTTTACACTGAACCATTTTACCCCTTTATCCAGTTTCTTATCGTTATTGGCGATGGTTGTGTAATAATCATAATCATCATTGCCCTGCATAAATACTACCTGCGATTGTTGTTTTTCATATTTAGCACCGCTCTCCTGCTGATTACCCTGTACCTGCCATAAAACATTAAGTGTATTCTGAGTTAATAATCTATCGGCCCCGTTTAATTTCAAATTGAAATCGATCATATAATCATCAGGCTTGATGATATACTCCTGCTCTAACCCTTTACCGGTCGAATCTTTTAAAGAAAACCTTACAACCTGGTTATTCCCTTCTTTCACAACTTCGCCGCCAGTATAAAACAGGTCACTGGTTTGTGCAGATTGGTTATTGGTAGTATTAACCTGGAAGGATAATTTATTAAATTCACCATTCACCAAATCAAGCGGTTTACCATCCCACTTCTTATATTTCTTTAATTCTACAACTTTGGGTTGTCCTCCTTTATTGGTAAAAGTTATCTTCAGTAAGTCAGTTTCAACAACTGTTAATTTTTCTGTGCCTGTACCTGCGCCGGTAAACCCTCCGGCCGTTTGCACCTGCTGCAGAGAATCCTGTTTTTTTATTTCCTCTTTGACCTTTGCAGAATCTACATTTACAGCTCTTGCCTTTCTGATCGAATCTTCCACTCTTTTCGCCTGTTCCCTTGCTGCTGATTGCCCCCTGTTGGCAAAATATAAATAGCCAAACAATAACCCCATTAACAAAACAAATCCAATCACCGTATTTTTATCAAATCCCATATATAAATTTTGAGCCGCAAAGGTAATGATTTGGGGCATATCTCCCCCGGTGGATATACTTGTTAAAAAGCTTTGCTTTTTTTTATGATTTAGAGATAAAATAAGCTTTGGTGAATGCCGTTTCTTATTTTTGATGTAATGTTCCAGCCTTAACCTTACATCAAGCCCAACTTTACCTTCTTTATTTACTTTTTAACTCAAATAAGAATGGAAAAAACTATTGCCTTTTCCCAAAGGGAGAATTATGAACCTACGCAAATAGATGAATTTTTATGGTGGCTTGCTACCGCTGAAAAAGAGATCATTGCGGATTGTACTGTTGACCGCAACCGCTACAGAATCGTTGGTATGAGTGTGCTGGCTACCTGGCTTTTTGCAACACTGGCCTGGACCTATTTTTTCAGCACTATGACGGACAATCCCTTTCTTACTATCGCCTGTGGTCTTTTTATGGGTTTTGTTATTCTAACCATTGACCGGGCTTTGATCAAAGGCATTAACAAATTCAATAAAAATAAAATCACCCCACTCCTCTTCCGGGGTTTGCTGGCAATGACCATTGGCACTTTTATGGCCCAACCTGCCATTCTTTATATGTTTGATAAAGAAATAAAACTGCAGACATCACTTGACAACGAAAAAAGGAAACAAGTTAAACGGCAGGAGCTGGATGCTTTGTATAAAGAGCGAAAAACAGAATTACTGAATCAAAAAGAAACTATCCAAAAAGTATTGGACAGGAAGTATGCAGATGTATCGAACGCTAGAGAAAACTTTATAAAAGAAACAGATGGTTCCGGCGGCTCAGGTAAAGTAGGTATAAAAGATATTGCCATTGCCAAACGAAATGAATACGAAAAATTAGACGGGGAATACAAAAACCTTTCTGCTGACAACAGTCAAAAGCTGGATGCTATCAATAAAAAGTTAAATGAGATTGAAGCGAATATTAAAAAGGAAGAGTTACTATTCACCCAATATCTTAACGATGGGTTTTTAACACGGGCAGAAGCCTTAAACAATTTAATAAAGACAAATACAGCCTTACAATTTCGTTATTACCTTATCCTTGTTATTTTAATGCTGATAGAACTGATGCCGGTGATTGCCAAATTCATGTTACCCGCCGGCACTTATGATGAAAAAGTTAGACTACGGGAGGAAATGGAAAAACAAATTGCCGGAGAAAATATAAGTAGCGAGAAAGAAGTAAAACTTTTATATAACCGCTTCGCCAAAGAAGCCGACACAGAAACATTGCATGAATTTTTTGAGCATACCAAAGAAGAAAGAAAAGAAAAAATAAAAAAACTGGTGAAGCAATGGCAGGAAGAAAAAGATGGTTCCTTAGATGGTTACTGGACAAAGGTTAAAAAGAATATTATAACAAAACAGGAAAACTAATTTTTTGAAAAGCCATAAAGAACAACAATCATACAGCAGGGAACAGATTTATTTTCTGCTGCATTTTTTTATTATTTCGTTCAGTTCGTTTTTTACTTTTTCTACTTCAGCCTGCTTGCCCCATAATTTACCGGCTAAAAAACTAATAGCGTCACCATTCCTGAAATATAGCTGAAGGATACCATCCATTTTCCCGGAAATTACGTCCTCCAATTCCTCAAACTTATATTCTTTCCACCGTGCTTTCCCCATACTTATCGAAATCGATTGTGCCTCATAATCTAAAAAAACTTCTTTTAAATTGAGGTACCGTGCAGGATTACTAAAAACAAAAATCAGTAGTGGTATTAAAAAAATTATAGCAGGCCAGAAATGTACCTGTTTTACTGCTACTCCAACAAATAAAAGGGTACTCCCAACAAATATGGTGGGGAATACTTTTACAAGCAGGGTGGTTCCAAAAACATTAGAGATTCGTTTCACTGGGTTCCCTTGGGATGAGGTGTTATTGGTTTTATTAAGTCTCTTATATCAGTTCACTTTGCAAAAGAGGGCTTTTTATGGCATTTCTTTTTTCATAAAAATCTTTCGCTGCTTTTACAAAATGAACAAACAAAGGTGCCGGTCGCTCCACTGTACTCTTTAATTCGGGGTGATATTGTACACCTATAAAGTAAGGATGAGAAGGTATTTCCATTATCTCCACCAAACCACTTTCAGGATTTTTGCCTGAAGGAATCATTCCCGCCTGTTCATATTGTTTAATAAAACGGTTATTAAATTCCCAGCGGTGCCGGTGCCGTTCGCTGATAAACTTTGTGCCATAAATTGTATAAGCCAGAGACCCTTCTTTTATTTCGCAGGGATAAGCACCCAAACGCATTGTGCCACCTTTTGCTGTAATGGTTTTTTGTGTTTCCATTAAATCGATAACAGGATGGGTTGTTTCAGGCGCCATTTCTGTGGAATTGGCATCTTTTAAACCCAGTACATTTCTTGCAAATTCAACTACGGCCATTTGCATACCAAGGCATATTCCAAAAAAAGGCAACCCATTTTCACGGGCATATTTTATGGCTGCTATTTTTCCTTCAATACCACGACTGCCAAAACCGGGGGCTACCAATAACCCATCCAGCTCACCTAATTTTTCTGCTACATTTTCTTCTGTAATAAATTCACTGTGCACATTTACAATCTGCACTTTTACTTCATTCATGGCGCCGGCATGAATAAAAGATTCGAGTATAGATTTATATGCATCCTGTAATTCAACATATTTCCCAATCAGCCCGATATTTACTTTTACTTTAGGGTTCTTAAGTTTTGTGAGGAAATCATTCCATCTTGTCAAATCAACTCCAGGAAAAATCTCCACATTTAGTTTTCGCAGGCATATCACATCCAATTTTTCTTTCAGCATCAAAACAGGTACTTCATAAATGGTGGAGGCGTCCATTGCTTCAATTACTGCTTCGGTTTTTACATTACAGAACAATGCAATTTTGCGGCGAAGTTCCATACTTAATGGTTGTTCACTTCTGCAAACAATAATATCCGGATGTACCCCGGTTTCACTCAGCATTTTTACACTATGCTGTGTGGGTTTTGTTTTAAGTTCTTTTGCTGCTTTTAAATAGGGGATCAATGTTAAATGCACTACTACACAATCTTCATCAGGCAGCTCCCATTGTATTTGACGAACGGCTTCTATAAAAGGTAATGATTCAATATCGCCAACCGTACCCCCAATTTCTGTTATTACAATATCATATTTTCCTTCATTACCCAATAACAACATCCGTCTTTTTATTTCATCGGTGATATGCGGAACAACCTGAACGGTTTTGCCCAGGTAAGCACCTTCTCTTTCTTTATTAATAACCGTTTGATAAATTCTTCCGGTAGTAACATTGTTTAATTGCGACGTGGGGATATTTAAAAATCTTTCGTAATGGCCAAGGTCCAAATCTGTTTCAGCGCCATCATCTGTAACATAACACTCTCCATGTTCATACGGGTTTAATGTGCCGGGATCAACATTGATGTAAGGGTCAAACTTTTGAATGGTGACACGAAATCCTCTTGACTGCAACAATTTGGCAAGCGATGCAGAAATGATTCCCTTACCTAATGATGATGTTACCCCGCCGGTTACGAATATATATTTGGCCATAAAAAATAATTTAAACCCGCCAAGGACGGATCCTTTAATAATTAAAAAATAAATTCCCCTGCTTTACAAGAATGCTGCTGGAAAAATGTTTCTGTAAAAATGGGGCTGACCTATAATCGTGGAGGTCATGCAAACCTACGGCAATTTTTTAACTGCAAAAAATAAGCCCCGGCTAAAAGCGGAAGATTGTGGAAAATTAAGCGTAATGCAGCACAGGCCTGTCTTATAAAAGTGGATTTTGTTAAGAAGTAGATTTGACCAAATGAAATAATTAACGGGTTGGACATTAGTTTTCAATAGTATTTTAAAAAAACCCAACTTTACTATCCCGGTATTTGAACCATTCCCTTTAAGGACATCTCTAAAACTCTAAAATACGAAGAAATGTCTTATATAAAACCAGTAACCATGTCAAAAATAAGAGGACTATTTGATGAACAAATCCGATTAGAGAAGTTGAGTAAAAAACAAGACCCATTAGAGCGTCTTGGCAGTCATATTGATTTTGAGTTTTTCCGTAAGCCCCCATATTAGACCGGCTGAGTTTTATGCGGTTCTTAGGGTTGGGTATTAACAATCCCGTACCGGATGCCAAAACGATATGGTTGTTCCGGGATAAGCTTACTACGGGAGGTATGGTAGAAAAATTATTTAATCACTTAGACAGACAGTTAGATAAAGACGGCATCATCATACACCGTGGAAAGTTAGTAGATGCTTCTATTATAGAAGTACCGGTGCAGCGCAACAGCCGGGATGAAAACAAACAACTAAAGGAGGGCAGGATACCCGAAGACTGAAGTGAAAACAAACTGAATCAGAAAGACACGGATGCCCAGTGGGTAACGCACAACGGCAAAAACTATTTTGGCTATAAGAACCATGTAAAGGCCGATACTAAAACCAAACTCATCACCGGCTACATAGCCACCACTGCCAATATACATGACAGCGAAGTGATGGAAGAATTATTAGACAGCCGGGAAGACGGAGGGCAACCTGTACATGCAGATAGTGCCTACCGCAGCGAAGCCATAGAGGAAGTATGCCGTAGAAAAAATATCGAAAGCTGCATCCATGAAAAAGGGTATCGTGGCAAACCGCTTACCAGGAGGCAGCAACAACGAAACAAAAAGAGATCAAAAACAAGAGCCAGGATAGAGCATATTTTTGGCTTCATTACTAATAGTATGAATAAAATGTATTTACGGCAACGGAACTTTATAAGGAACCAGGCAGCCATCGGATTAATGAACCTCACTTACAACCTGTTCAGGCTGGTTCAACTGAAAGTAGAACTAAGAAGTTGATGGGATAACTGTGCCTATCCCCGTAAAAGGGCACAAAAAGATAAATCGGAATGCAAAAACATCACGGAATTGAAAACTGAAATCGATTTTTTTTAACCAAACT
>JACPOD010000021.1 GCA_016185185.1 Sphingobacteriales bacterium
AACTGGTATAAGGAACAACTGCAAAATGATTTACTGGCAAGAGAAAATGCCAATGCCGAATTACAATTATTAAAAGCACAGGTTCACCCGCATTTTTTATTCAATACGCTCAACAATATTTATTCTTTTACTTTAAACCAGTCACCCGAGGCACCGGCATTGGTTAATAAACTTTCGGATACGCTGCAATACATGATTACCGATTGCAAAACCGATTGGGTGCCTTTGCAAAAAGAAATAAAAATGCTGGAAGATTATATAGGCCTGGAAAAAGTACGGTATGGCGACCGCTTAGAAATGTGGGTGGATATACAAGGTGATGCAAACAACAAATTAATTGCGCCGCTTATAATGATACCCTTTGTGGAAAATTGTTTTAAGCACGGCACCAGTATGATGCGGGGCAAACAGTGGATGCAGTTAACTATTACTATAAAAGAAAACCAGCTCCATTTTCAGTTAACCAACAGCAATCCACCGGAGCCGGTACACACAAAAAACAAAAGAGGGATTGGTTTGCAGAATGTAAAAAAGAGGCTGGCCTTATTGTACCCCGGCAAGCATCAATTAGACATCAGTTCAGCAGAAGGAGTGTTTAGTGTACACCTGCAGTTAGAACTAAAATCAGCAGAAGAAAAAAATGCGGCTTTTAAAAAACACTCATTAACATATTCATAAACCAACCATTAATCATTAAACAATTTTTTTTATGAAAAAGGGTATCATCTGCGCAACACTAATTTTATCGGCAATACATCTCTGTTATTCGCAGGGATGCGTTGCTATCCGCAGCATTAATGGCTTTGGCCAGTATTCACTCAGCGGTAATGCTTTTACCGTGAGTAACTGGCAAATCAATATCAATAACCGTTACTTTAAGGCCTACAGGGATTTTAAAAACAGCACCGACCAAAAAACTCCGGAGCAAAACCAATCCATCACCAAAAGTTACACCACCGAAATTTTGGTAAGCCGCATTTTTAATAAAGGCTGGGCGGTCGCTTTATCCATTCCTTATTTAATCAACAGCAGGGAAACCAATGGCGAACATGGGGGGCCTAACACAGCCCGTCACACCACACATGCAGTGGGTATAGGCGACATTCGTATTTCCGGATACAAATGGTTAATTGCCCCAAGAGTTACACAGAAGTTTAATGTACAGGTTGGGCTGGGAATTAAATTTCCAACGGGAGATTATAAATACCAGGATAATTTTTTCAGGGATGATAATACATACGTGTCCGCCCCGGTAAACCCGGCTATACAATTAGTTAATCAACCCGAGAGAACAAAATGGCAGCTCTACCTTATTTGGAAGGACCCCCACTGTGCTTCAACTAAAAACATTTAACACCGTTGCCAGTGTTACCGATTTATATGCTTATCGTTTTGGCGCCGAAGCAGTGGCAGGCGAATGGATGTTTAGCGCCGGAATAAGAACCGAAGGTTTACCGGTAAAAGATTTAATTGGCGGCAGTAATGGTACAAGAAGAGCTGGCTATAATTTATCCGTTGAACCTGGTATTACTTATCGTAAAAAAAGTTTCGAAATATATGCTTACGTACCCATTATTGCAAAACGTGTAATTAAGCAAAATGTGCCCGATAAATTAGCCACTCAAATTACGGGCAACTATACTTTAACACAGGGTGGCTCGGGTAATTATCTTTTGTTTTGGGGTGTGGCTTTCAGGTTATAAAACTTAAACTGGCTTATAGTATGACTGATAAAAAAATAATTTGCCTTGCAGTGGATGACGAACCGCCAGCTTTAGAGGTATTAAAAAAATATATCAACGCCGTACAACATTTGGAACTGGCCGGCACCTGTGCTGATGCCATTGAAGCATTAACTTTTTTACAAAACCACCCGGTTGATTTGTTGTTTCTGGATATACAGATGCCGCAATTACTCGGAACTGATTTGATTCGAACATTAAAAAAACCACCTAAAGTAATTTTCACTACTGCTTTCAGAAAATTTGCTGTGGAAGGTTTTGAACTGGATGCAGTAGATTATTTATTAAAGCCCATTTCTTTTGAACGTTTTTTAAAAGCCGTTAATAAAGTAATGGACACTTCCCTGCTGCCAACGGAAAACAGTTTCAATGGTAATAATAAGAACAATAGTCTAACAAATGCTTTCATAAGTTTAAGAGCAGACAGAAAAAATTTGAAAGTTTCGCTAAACGATATTCTCTATATTGAAAGCCTGAAAGATTATATTAAAGTAATTACTATCAATAAAACCATCATCACCAAACAATCCATTTCCTCAATAGAAGAAATGCTGCCTAAAGAAAATTTTATCCGCATACATCGTTCATATATAGTCTCGCTAAATAAAATCGAATCGTACACTAATGAACTTATTGGTATTGCTAAACTGGAACTGCCTATTAGCCGTATGTATAAATTAGAAGTTAGTAAAGTACTTAACCTGTCAGGTGGCACATAGGGTCTTTAATTATTAGTATGTTTAAGCCACCTGACAGGTTAAGAAGATGTCGTTGAAGTTAACCTGTCAGG
>JACPOD010000111.1 GCA_016185185.1 Sphingobacteriales bacterium
AAAAGTATGATCGAAGTTGGGAGCTATTCACCAAGAAGCGGGGATATACAACTGGTTTTCGATGCACAATGGATAGAAGGATTGATGCGCAGCGGAACAACACATGGAATATGGAATCCTTATGACACACATATTCCCCTTTTATGGTATGGGTGGAATATAACACCGGGAAAAAGTTATCGGGAAATGTACATAACAGATATTGCACCTACCGTATCAACTTTACTTAATATACAAATGCCAAATGGTTGTGTGGGAACCTGTATTACAGAAGTAGCACATTAATATTAAAATTCAGTATCCTCAGAGATTCCCGGCTATAAAACACCCGATAGATTTATTGTAACCTTTTAATTGCAAGTATGAGAAAATTTATTTCCGCTCTGGTATTGTGCTTTTTATTGTGTACTGTATCAGGCATTACACAGCCTGTTGACAAGACAAAATTTTTTGCAGAAGACAAAATTGTAAAAGCAACGCTTGTTACCAATATGAGTAAAGTATTAAGCGGTAAAATGAAAGACGGAGACAGCATACCCTCATCTTTTACATTAAAGCTGAGTGAAGCAGAAGGTATTACTGAAAATATATTGCTGTCTGTACGGGGCAATTTCAGGCGCAAAAACTGTATCATTCCTCCATTAAGAGTTGATTTTAAAAAATATAAATCCTCCTCTTATGCAACACTCGGATCACTAAAGCTGGTGAATGCCTGCAGAACATCTGATGAATACGATCAGTATATCCTGATGGAATATCTCATTTATAAAATGTACAATCTGTTTACTGAAAAAAGTTTCAGGGTACGATTGCTGGAATTAACATATAAAGACACTGCGAGCAAGAAAAAACCGGTCACACAACATGCATTCCTGATAGAAGATACAAAAGACATGGCCCGGCGAAATAATATGGAGGAATGGAAGAAGTGGAAAGTACTAACTGAGCAAACCGACCGGGAACATACTACTCTGGTAGCAGTATTTGAGTATATGATAGGTAATACTGACTGGTCTGTGCCTGTAACACATAACATACGCCTTATCTATAATAAAGAAACACAAAAAGATTTTCCTTTTGCTGTGCCTTACGATTTTGATTACAGCGGATTAATTAATGCTGAATATGCCGTTCCTTCTGAATTGCTGAATATTGAATCCGTACGCCAGCGTTTATATCGTGGTTTTCCCAGGGAGATGGATGAACTGACAAAAACATTTCAGCTTTTTAAGGATCGTAAAGAAAAAATCTATGATCTCATCAACAATTTTGAATTATTGCATACCAGTAATAAAAAAGAAATGATCCGTTATCTTGATGAGTTTTTTACTACCATTGAAGATAAAAAAATGGTGAAAGATATTTTTATTACCAATGCAAGAAAAGAATAAACAATAACCGGTACCTGTAAATGAAAATACAAGATAATATACTATTGAAGGATAATAATGGTAATGCTATACCCGGCCAGATAGTGTTTGATAAAGATATTACCAGGCTGGTTATTGATCTGGTAAAACCCTACCGGAAATTATTGCTGCTGGTATTTGCCGCCATGTTACTTGAAACCGCCATGAGCCTTGCTAATCCATGGCCTTTAAAAATTATCATAGATAATGTAATCGGCAACCATAAAATTCATAGCTGGCTAAAGTGGCTGGAGCATATTATTGTAACCGGGGATAAAATGACACTGGCATTTATCGCCGCCATCAGCTATATTATTATTGCATTTATCGGTTCAATTGCCGGCTATGTGCAAAGTTATTTTACCGAAAGTGCGGCACAATATATTGCAAACGATTTACGAAAACGGTTGTATCATCATTTGCACAGGCTTTCATTAGCTTATTACGATCATCAGCAAATGGGAAAAATTTTGAGCACTATTACCGCTGATGTTTCCACCATCCAGGATTTTGCTTCAGCCTCTTTACTCACCATATTAGTGGATGCATTAACGATTCTTGGAATGTTGTCGTTAATGTTCTACCTGCATTGGGATTTTGCATTAATTGCACTCGGCGTATCTCCCTTCCTGTTATTGTTTGTGGCAAGATTCAGAAAGGCGGTAAAAAAAGCTACCCGTGAAGTGCGAAAAGATCAAAGTAATATGGTTGCTATTCTTCAGGAAGGTTTGCAATCCATGCGTGTGGTAAATGCTTATGGCCGCCAAGAACTGGAAGAGGAACGTTTAAATGTTGCGAGTACCGAAACGGTAAACGCAGCACTAAGGGCAAGGAAAATAAAATCATTGCTCAATCCCATCGTTACTGTTATTGTAGCTTTATGTACGGCATTGATTCTATGGCGTGGTGCAGATCTTGTTTTAAAAGGAATAATGACGGTGGGATCTTTAACGGTATTTCTTTCTTATTTAAGCAAATTTTTCAGCCCTGTGCAGGACCTGGCCAAAAAAACAACAACTATTGCACAGGCAACCGTTTCGCTGGAAAGGATACAGGCAATCCTTGAAACAGAAATAATAATTCCTGAAAAACCTACTGCAAAAAATCCCGGAAAACTAAAAGGAGATATTGTATTTGAACATGTGTCGTTTTATTATAACCCCGATGAACCTGTTTTAACAGATCTTAATTTGTCTATAAAAGCCGGGCAAAAAATTGGTATTTGCGGACCCACAGGAAGTGGTAAATCAACTGTGGCGAGTTTGATTCCCCGTTTTTATGATGCTGTAACCGGTAAAATATTTATTGATGGAAATGATATAACAGATTTTAAATTAGATGGCTTGCGCAGCCAGATTGGATTTGTATTACAGGACACTGTTTTGTTTTATGGTTCTATACACGACAATATTGCTTATGGAAGACCCGGAGCAACAGAAGCCGAAATTATTGAAGCCGCTAAAATGGCCAATGCTGATGAGTTTATAGTGAAAATGCCACATGGATATGAAACGCTGGTGGGAGAAAGAGGATTAACTTTATCCGGC
>JACPOD010000119.1 GCA_016185185.1 Sphingobacteriales bacterium
GGTAAGAGTACTTTTATAAAGGCAGTGGGGGTGGCTGTATATTTAGCTCATGTTGGGATGGGAGTTCCGGCAGAGGAAATGAAGCTCACTTTATTTGATGGCATACTCAGCAATATCAATGTAGTGGATAATATTATGAAAGGTGAAAGCTATTTCTATAATGAAGTGCAACGGATAAAGCATACGGTACTAAAAATAAATGATGGAAGAAAATGGCTGGTATTAATTGATGAAATATTTAAAGGTACTAACATACAGGATGCCATGCATTGCAGTACAACCGTAATAAAAGGATTGCTGAAAATTCAAAATTCACTTTTTATCCTTTCCACTCACCTGTATGAGATAGGAGATGAATTAAAAATCTATCCTAACATCCAGTTTAAATATTTTGAAACCAGTACCGAAGGTGAACAATTAAAATTCAGTTACCAGTTAAAAGATGGTATCAGTAACGATCGCCTGGGATATCTTATTCTGAAACGGGAGAAGGTAGTAGAGATGCTGGAAAAGTTATAAGGTATATCAATTTATTTCTCTAATTTTCCATATAAGCTTTTAAACCTTTCAACCTCTCTTCATGTTAGTTAAAACCTACGGCAGTGCAGTTTACGGAGTGGATGCGATTACCATCACCATCGAGGTAAATGTAAGCAGCGGTGAACTAAAATATTTTTTAGTAGGATTGCCGGATAATGCAGTGAAAGAAAGTTTCCAGCGCATTGAAAGTGCCATTAAAACCAACAACCTTTATTTTCCACGAACTAAAATTGTTGTTAACCTTGCGCCTGCTGATATTAAAAAATCAGGTTCAGCTTTTGATTTACCAATGGCTATCGGCATCATAGCTGCTGCCGAACAATTACCGGAAGATGCACCCATAAACGAATACATTATTATGGGTGAACTGAGCCTTGATGGAACCATTCGCCCAATTAAAGGGGCATTGCCCATTGCCATACAGGCCCGCAAAGAAGGTTTTAAAGGTTTGATTGTTCCCAAAGAAAATGCAAGAGAAGCAGCTATAGTCAACAATGTAAAAGTATATGGCGTTTCCCATATCAACGACGTGATTGAGTTTTTTAAAAATCCTTCTTCACTTCAACCAACCACTATTGATACAAGAGATGAATTTTATCATTCGCAATACCAGTTTGAATTTGATTTTTGTGACGTAAAGGGACAGGAAAATATTAAACGGGCATTAGAGATTGCTGCAGCCGGTGGACATAATGCAATTTTGATTGGTCCGCCCGGCGCCGGTAAAACAATGCTGGCAAAACGCTTACCCACCATCTTGCCACCACTCACCTTGCATGAAGCTTTAGAAACAACCAAAATTCACAGTGTGGCTGGTAAATTACCGGAGAATGCTACGTTAATTTCCAAACGTCCATTTCGTTCGCCACATCATACCATCAGTGATGTTGCATTAGTTGGTGGTGGGGGTATTCCTCAGCCCGGTGAAATTTCACTGGCACATAATGGTGTGTTATTCTTAGATGAATTACCAGAGTTTAAAAGAACCGTACTGGAAGTAATGCGGCAACCGATGGAAGAAAGAAGAGTAACCATCAGCCGTGCAAAAGTGGCAATTGATTTTCCTTCTTCTTTTATGCTGATTGCATCGATGAATCCATGCCCCTGTGGTTTTTATAATCATCCCGATAAAGAATGCACCTGCGCACCGGGAACCATACAGAAATATCTTAATAAAATATCCGGACCCTTACTTGATAGAATTGATCTGCATGTGGAAGTAACACCGGTTCCTTTTTCTGAATTATCCAGGCAACAATCATCTGAAAAATCAGAATCAATCCGGGAACGGGTTATAAAAGCAAGAGAAATACAAGCAGAACGGTATAAAGATTCTCCTGGTGTTTATAACAATGCACAAATGAGCAGTAAACAATTAAAAGAAATATGTGTCATCAGCACAGTGGGACAAAATTTATTAAAAGCGGCGATGGACAAACTTAACTTATCCGCACGGGCTTATGACCGTATATTAAAAGTAAGCCGCACTATTGCTGATTTAGCAGGAAGCGATGATATTAAACCCGAGCATCTTGCCGAAGCTATTCATTACAGAAGCCTTGACCGTGAGGGGTGGGCCGGATAATTTTAAAAATCAATCCTGCTATCAGGTTTTTCCTTTTTTAATGTCATAACACGCAATCTTGTCAGTTTTCACGAAATTGTACTGTTTTTGCTGAAAGAAACGCTTCAACTATAGATTTATGAAAATTCTGCTTTCATATATTAAGCCATACAAATGGCTGGTGGTACTGGCATTGGTATTGGCTGCAATTAACCAGGTGTTTTCCATGCTTGATCCTTATTTTTTTGGTAAGCTGATTGACAAATACGCCACGCATCCATACGAAACAGGTTATTTTGATACAGCAAAGAAATTTATTGCTACCGGTACCAGAACACAAATGGAATTTGTGTGGGGTGTATTGGGTGTATTGGGAATATTAATCAGTGTGGCGATGGTTTCAAGAATTGCCAAAGCCTTCCAGGATTATTTCAGCAATGTGATTGTTCAGAAATTTGGTGCCAGAATTTTTACGGATGGACTGAAACATTCCATGAAACTTCCTTACCAGGAATTTGAAGACCAGCGTAGTGGTGAAACATTATCCATTTTAACTAAAGTAAGAACCGATACAGAAAAATTCATTATCTCTTTTATCAATGTGCTGTTTGGCATGCTGGTAGGAATCGTATTTGTATCCATTTATTCGTTACGGTTGCATTGGTCCATTATGCCTATTTATTTTGGCGGAATATTATTACTGGCACTATTGACCAGTTTACTTAGTAAAAAAATTAAGGTTATCCAGAAAACAATTGTAAAGGAAACAACTGTACTGGCTGGCTCCACCACAGAATCTTTAAGAAATATAGAACTGGTAAAAAGTCTTGGATTAACGCAACAGGAAATAAGCCGGTTAAATAATAATACTTATAAAATCCTCGGACTGGAATTAAAGAAAGTAAAAAGCATCCGCACACTTAGTTTTATACAAGGGACTTTTGTAAACTTTTTACGACAGGTAATTATGTTTACTTTATTATGGCTGGTGTTTAAGGGAAAGTTAACTGCCGGTGAAGTAATGACGCTGACATTTTATTCATTCTTTATATTCGGACCCTTACAGGAGATTGGTAATATCATTTTGTCGTACAGGGAAGCAGAAGCATCCTTAAACAACTTTCATAATTTAATGCAGAAAGCTCCTGAGCCAGAGCCAGCTAAACCAAAACATTTAGGAGGTATTCAAACACTTCGTTTTGATAAAGTAGCTTTTAAGCATCAAACAGCCAGTCAAAAAGCAATTGATGGAATCAGCTTTGATGTGAAGTCTGGAGAAACGATTGCTTTTGTAGGACCATCCGGTTCGGGGAAATCAACACTGATGAAGCTATTGGTTGGTTTGTACCGCCCACAGGAAGGAAAAATATTATACAACCAGTTAGATGAGAACGAAATTAATTTTAATGACCTGCGTAACCAGATTGGTTTTGTAACGCAGGACACACAATTGTTTGCCGGTACAATTAAAGAAAACCTGATGTTTGTAAACCCTGATGCAACTGACGATGATTTGAAAGATGTTTTAGATAAAGCCTCCTGTAATAATTTATTATCAAGAGCTGAAAAAGGGTTAGATACTATGATTGGTGAAGGAGGATTGAAATTAAGTGGCGGTGAGAAACAACGTTTATCTATTGCAAGAGCTTTGTTGCGTAAACCCAAGTTGTTAATTTTTGATGAAGCAACTTCTGCATTGGATTCATTAACAGAAGAAGAAATTACCACTACCATCAGGGAAGTTTCTTCGCAACAAAATCAAATTACTATTTTAATCGCCCATCGATTATCAACCATCATGCATGCTAATCGCATTTATGTACTGGAGCAGGGGGAAGTGGTGGAAACGGGTAATCATGAAAGTTTGTTGGCTGAAAAAGGATTGTATTATGCGATGTGGCGTCAGCAGATAGGTGAGCGGAAGAAAATGCAGGTAGCATAGTGATTTTAGTCACATCACTTTAAAAAGCAAACAGTAGCTTTGCGGCCAAATTGAAGAAGAATGGCTGAGAATAAAAAACCCAAACCTAATTTCTGGTGGAGTATGTTAACCTGCAAATGTCCACGTTGCCGCAGGGGAAAAATGTTCAGGGATTACAGCGCCTATAATTTAAAACACACCCTGGATATGCACGACACCTGCCCGGTTTGCAAACAAAAAATGGAACCTGAAGTTGGTTTTTGGTATGGTACAGGGTATGTAAGTTATGCTTTAACAGTTGCCATTTCTGTAGCTACATTTATTGCTTCACTGGTATTATTTCATGTAAGCTTTATGGATAACTCTATTTTATGGTGGTTAGGAGCTAATTCTGTTTTTCTTATTTTAATACAACCCTGGCTAATGCGTTTCAGCCGCTCCATGTATATTTATTTTTTTATTCGGTATGATGAAAATTATGAAACTAAAGAGGCCGTAAAAGAATTTCATTAAAGTCCTGGTGGTTCTTCTTCCTCTTCTTCATCTTTTTTCCAGAGGTCTTTAAACACATTGCTTTGAGCTAATTCTTCCACATCACTCAACTCCAGTTCAAGGGCTTTGGTGCTTTGTAATATTTCAACTAAGGAAATTACCAATGATACGATCAAACTAATAATACTGGCTGCAAAAATATAATGAGCCCCTTCATTATATCCCCGGAAGATGAGATACATACATACCATGCAAAGCAAAAAACTCAATACACCAAAGGCCTGCATATAACGTATCAGGTGCAACCTGCCACGCAAATTGCGTATTTGCCCGATGATATTCTGCTTATCGTGGTGTTTAAAATATTGTTCGTGTAATTTTCGGATAAGTGATGCTAATGCCAGAAAACGATTGGTATAAGCCAGCATCAGCAAAGTAATGCCGGGGAACAACAGTGCAGGTATGTTGATGGAGAGTTCCATTTTTTGTAAAAATAGTTGATAAGTTGATACGTTGAAAGATTAACAAGATAGTATGTCCTTATCAACCAGTTAACCCTTCAACTATCTGTCTAATGAAGATGCCTTCACTCGTGAAGGAGTATCAGAACCATTTACAATAGAACGGCTGCTTAATGCAATAGCTTTGATGATGGCTGCCATATTCGTCATGTCCAGTGTTTCTATTTCATCATCCAGCGTATGATAATATTTTTCATTGTCCATTTTGGAGGTGGTGATTGTGTGTGCCGGCACCCCAAGTTTAGCCAAAGTAGCATTATCTGAACGATAAAATAAGTGTTGATCTGGGTATGGGTCAGGATAAAAAGTAAAACCCGTTCCTTTTAAATTTTTTTGCAGAATCTCTCCCATATTTGTTTTTTCAAAACCGGTAATATACGCAGAATTCGTTCCCCATTTACTTTGCGTACCGATCATTTCTACGTTGAACATCGCCATTACTTTAACAGGATCAAATTGCTGTGAAAAATACGCAGACCCAAAGCCGCCCACTTCCTCTGCAGTAAAAGCAGCAAAAACCAGCGTACGTTCATTGTTCTTTTGCCTGGCGAAATATCTTGCCAGCATAATTACTCCAGTTGTTCCGGCAGCATCGTCATTGGCGCCATTATAGATTGAATCCTTTTGTTCATTAGGTTTGCCAATTCCCAGGTGGTCATAATGTCCCGAAAAGATCACATACTCCTCTTTCAAACTTTTCCCCGGTAACACACCTATCACATTCATCAGTTTTGATTCCTTTATTTCATGTTTCACTTCTAACGAAAAGGTGGAGGGCTCTTTATCGGTCAACAAAAAAATCACACTCTTTTCTGTTTGAAACATATTGCGCTTCAGGAAACCCAGTTTAGAAAAATTAGCAGCAAAACTGGTGTCAACTGTAACAATCAGATTTTCTTTTCTGCCAATTAATTCACGGGCAACACTTGTAAGATTGTCTCCTTTTTTAATGGATGCTTTTCCATAACCGCTCTGGTCGGTTACCTTTAAGGAAGCCTGCGTGGTTACTGCAAATATTTTCTTTTCGGGAAAATTCTCTCCGTCAACTATTGCATTAGCACTGATAAATTTTGGCTGTATCATTACAAAATCCTGCAAGTAGGAGTTGCTGCCATTATAGGTTTGTAATCCTGCCTTTTTAAATTCCCCGGCTATAAAAGCTGCGGCTTTTTCATTGCCCGCTGTAAATGCTTTTCGTCCCTGCATATCATCGGCCGATAATATTCTTTCAATCCGCTCAACTTTTTTTGCATTAATTATTTTTTGGATGCGCTGACTAAATAAAAAAGAGGTTATTGATAACAATAACCCCGTAAAAAATATTTTTCTCATTTATAATTTGGTTGCTATATTCCTGGTTACTGAAACCAGGTCGCTAAATTAAAGTATCTCTTCTCTATAGAAATTACAAACTCATCATTTCTTTAAATTTCACAGCCTGCCTCCTGCTTACTTCAATTTTTTCACCCCCTTTGATTTCAAGTAATAAACCACCGTTAAAGTATGGCTCCACTTTTTCAATCATCCGCAGGTTTACAATATGTTTACGATTGGCCCGGAAAAATGTTTTTTCGTCCAGTCTTTCTTCCAGGGCATTGAGTGATTTTAGAATAAGTGGTTTATTGGGGCCAAAGAAAACTTTTGCATAGTTGCCCACACTTTCAAACAATCTTATTTCACCCAATCTAACAAACCAGCAGCGTTCCCCATCCTTAACAAATACCTGGTCCGCTTCGGTAAGTAATCCCCTGTTAACAATACCGTTTAATTCTGTATGTTGATTATGGTTTTCTTTTTCGTCAGCCAATTCTAATTTATGCATGGCATCGGCAAGTCTTTTGGGTTCTACCGGTTTTAATAAATAATCCAGTGCATTTACTTCAAAAGCTTTTAAAGCATATTCATCATATGCCGTGGTAAAGATTACCTGTGGCGCCCTGTCAAGCTCACTTAACAGATCAAAACCTGTTTTTCCCGGCATCTGAATGTCGAGAAAGATCAGGTCAGGGTTTTGACTGCTGATCTTTTCTAATCCTTCATCTGCATTGGTAGCTTCATCAATTACTTCCACATCCGGATAATCCTGCAACAGTTTTTTTAATTCATTACGGGCTAAACGTTCATCGTCAATTATAATGGCTCTTTTGCTCATGTCGTTTATTTTTTGAGTCAGCGTTTATGATTCTATTGGCATTATCAATTTTGCTTCCACGGCATTGTATTCCGTATCACTGATATGGAAACTTGCTTTATCTCCAAAGATCAGGTTCAGGCGGTCTTGTGTACTTTGTAAACCAAATCCATCCGGGTTACGGTACCCGTTCAATCTTCCTGTATTCCGAATAATGATCTCATGGTGGTCACCCACAAAATCAGAAGTAATTTTTATTTCCCCGCCATTCACTTGCTTACTGATGCCGTGTTTTATTGCATTCTCCACCAATGTTTGCAGCATCATAGGTGGTATAGGCTGGTCCAGTGTATCTTCATCAATAATAAAATTGATCTTTAGTCTTTCTTCAAAACGCATTTGTTCCAGGGCAAGATAATCTTTCACAATTGCCAGTTCTTTTTCCAGGGGAACTGTTTCTAATTTCTCTGCCTGCATACTGCTGCGTAAAATATTACTGAGCTCGGTAATAGCTGTTCTGGCACGGCCGGGATTTTCATCTACCAGTGCACGGATACTATTGAGTGAATTAAAAATAAAATGCGGGTTAATATGACTTTTGATGGTTTTTAATTCCAGTTCTTTTACGAGGGCTTCCAGTCTTAATTTATCAATTTGCTCAGTCCTGTTTTTTTCTACATAGTGATACATAAAGTATATCAGGTTCCAAACTAATAAAGTGATAAATGAATTAAAAGTCCCTCCGATCATCAAACGCAATAAGGAATAATTTTTTTCCCTCCCATCCAATAAATTTAATTCCCTCCATATCACCAGCATAAAAAAAGAATAGATAACAGAAAAACCAAAGGTGATAGCGATAAAATAAACAGCTTGTTTATCAAAACTTTTTTGGAGTACTTTCAACCGTAAAATCACCTCCCGCATTAAGTGGGTAAGTACAAAACCAAGACCCACCAATATCAAAACTCTTTGTACAAACTCAGGGGTAACTTTATCCCTGTAAGTCCATGCAAAAAAAATGGATACGGCCGCATTGGCTCCCCATCCTATAATCTGGCACCACCAGTATTTAGAAACTCTTGATAAAACTGACATAGTCAACTACAAATCTACTTTAATTAATACCCTGCCCCGGGCTAAATTTATTAAAGGCAAATATTGGGTGTAAATGGCTGGAGAAATTGCTCCAAACACAGGCAGCCACACAATTTCAGGAAAGATTGGCAATTGACCAAACCCGTAATAAAAAGTTAGATTTTTAAACCCATTCAAGCTGCTGGAGGCCCCTCCTTTTGCTTCGAAAGTTAGAATACGCCTGGCAATTCAATCCTTCTTTGTTTGAACCTTTATCTTTTATACTTGTTAACTTTTCTGTTAATGAATTTACAAGCTGAAAACAGGTATTTGTATTACTTTCGCAGCATCATATAACATGGAAATAAAACCAGGCAAACTACTCAGCACCATCAATTCCCCGGCCGACATGAAAGGTCTTAAACCGGAGCAGTTGCATCAACTCTGTGATGAACTCCGTCAATACATTATTGATGTAGTGAGTGTGCATGGCGGTCACTTTGGGGCCAGCCTGGGGGTAGTGGAATTAACTGTTGCGCTGCACCATGTTTATAATACCCCTTATGACCAATTGGTTTGGGACGTTGGTCACCAGGCATATGGGCATAAAATATTAACCGGTCGCCGGGATGAATTTCCCACCAATCGCAAATACAAAGGGCTTAGTGGTTTTCCAAAACGCAGCGAAAGTGAATACGATACGTTTGGCGTGGGTCACTCTTCTACTTCTATTTCTGCTGCATTGGGCATGGCCATTGCTTCCAAACTCAAAGGAGAAACAGACCGTAAATCCATTGCCGTTATTGGCGATGGTGCTATGACAGCCGGTATGGCTTTTGAAGCCATGAATCATGCCGGTGTGGCGGATAGCGATGTGCTGATTATTTTGAACGATAACTGTATGAGCATTGACCCCAACGTAGGTGCTCTGAAAGAATATTTGACTGACATTACCACTTCACCCACTTACAACAAAGTAAAAGATGATGTGTGGAATATGCTGGGCAAACTTCCTGTTGGCAAAAACTTTTCAAGAGCAATGGCTCATAAGTTAACCGAGGGA
>JACPOD010000120.1 GCA_016185185.1 Sphingobacteriales bacterium
CTTTACTTCAATATTCATCGGACTACCGTTGCGGTTTACTTTTATGGTAAAGCTCCCTTTTTCCCAATTTTCCCAAATAGCTTCACGGGCATCGTTGGTATCTTCAATTTTATCACCAGCCACTTCCAGTATCACATCATCCTTCTTTAAACCTGCTTTGGCTGCAATAGAACTATCCTCTACCTCTTTAATCTTTACCCCATCACCTTCTTCCAAATCCTGTATCTGAATACCTAATTTATGATTGCCACTACCTCGCCACATAAAACCATGACCAAATTCTTCAAATGGCATTTCCCTTAAGCCCTCCAATGGAGCCAAATCAAGATTGAAATTTTTCATATCAGCACCAATATCATGATTCCATTCAAAACCGCCTTTGCGTTTATCTAATTTTGCTTTTGCCGATTTTTCTTTTCCGTCACGCAGATAAGTAACACTTACTTCTTCGCCTGCTTTATGTTTTCTTACAGCATCTGTTAATGATTCCGGATTGCTTACCTTTTTATCGCCCACTTTAGTGATGATATCGCCTTTTTGCAGGCCGGCTTTTGATGCTGCACTGTTTTCCTGTACTTCTGTTATCTCAGCCCCTTTATCATTATCCTTCATATATACACCCAGCTTGCCGCCATTTCCTTCTTCATCTCCCCACATTCTCATTTTCATTCTACCCGGGGGCATAATAATTCTTGGGGCACTTTCAATACGAATGTACAATGGTTGCTTTTTCCCCATCTTTTTTACGAATAATGACATGTTGCTCAGATTTGATTTTGTCGTTGTCCTTTTTTTCTTTTTTATCCTGTGCAGTAACAACTAATGAACCTGACAGGAAGAATGCTGTACTAACAATGAGAATCTTTTTCATATCCGGTGATTTTTATCTACGAAATTTTTAGTAGTTCGAAGATAGGGAAATGTTTTTGAATACGAAGAGTTTCGGAAATGTTAAAATGTTTGGTGGAAATTGTCAGTGGTGAGTGGCGGGAGGCCGATGGTGAGTGGCTCCTGGTCAATAGTGAATGGTGAATAGTCAATTATAAACTGCAATGAAATAATATTCACCATTGACTATTCACTAAAGACAAAAATTACAGCAGTGATTTTACTTTCTCAATCACCTTATCCAGGTTAGAGGTATCCTGTCCCCCTGCGGTAGCTAAGTTTTTTTGTCCGCCACCGCCACCTTTAATGAGCGGAGCAATATGTTCTTTGATGATTTTACCGGCATCTAATCCTTTAGCGGCAACAACTGTATCAGCTATGCTAACAGCAACGGATGGTTTACCATCTATGTTGGCGCAGAGTACCACTAAATAATCGTTGAGGTTATTTTTTAAATCGAAACAAATTTTCTTTAAGGCATCAGCACTGCCCACTTCCACAATGTCACCAATAAAAGTAATGCCGTTGATGATTTCATCTTTTTGCAGCAACTCATTACGCAGTACTACTAATTGCCTTGCTTCCATCATTTCCAGTTTCTTTCTTAACGAAGCATTATCGCTGAGTAAATTCTCAACAGCTTTATTTAAATCAGCGGGATTCTTCAATTGCTCTTTAACTAATGACAATGTATTGAGTTGTTCATTCAAATGTTCTTCCGCAGCATTGCCACTTATGGCTTCAATCCGTCTTACACCGGCAGCCACTGCTGCTTCACTTTTTATTTTGAAATAACCCAATTCTCCAGTAGAACCGACATGTGTACCACCGCATAATTCAATAGAATAGTTCGGGTCCATTATTACTACTCTTACCACATCACCATATTTTTCGCCAAACAACGCCATTGCCCCCATCGCAACTGCTTCATCCTTGCTCATCTCTTTTATTACTACCGGAACATTGGCTCTTATCTTTTCGTTGACAATGGTTTCAATCAGTTTTATTTCTTCTTCACTCACTTTAGCAAAATGTGAAAAGTCGAAACGCAGGTGTTCT
>JACPOD010000115.1 GCA_016185185.1 Sphingobacteriales bacterium
GTATGATTTTAGTATTGATTATGCCTACCATAATCAACACCATTGTTATGTACTCACTATTGTGCCAGGAGCAAATTTAACAGAGGATGAAAAAAGTCGTCTCGTAATTGATAATATGACCACCTGGTTTGATACAGAAACTATGGAAGTAATTGCCCGTAATTACGAAATGAGTTATGATGCCGGAGTATATGATTTTAAAGTGACGATGGAGGTGGAAATGACACATTATAAAGACTTTCTTGTTCCCCGTGTTATTAAATACAATGGTAACTGGGATGTAGCTTTTAAAAAAAGAGAAAGAGGTGTATTTACGGCCACGTTATTTGATTTTGATAAATAGACCTGAACAACATTTTTATCTTTATATCCCCGCAGCAGCTAATTTTACTTTTCAAATTTTAAATTATGGAAACAAATAACTCAGCACTTTTAGTGAAAATGATTCGTATGGCCTGGGATGCACAGATTAATGAACTCAATAAACTCATCAACACTTTAAACGACGGGCAACTGGCAAAAGAAATTGCTCCCGGGAAAAACACAGGTGTTTACTTACTGGGACATTTAATCGCCGTAAGTGATGCTTTGTTTCCTTTATTTGGCTGGGGCGAAATGTTATATCCTGAAATGCAGGACATATTTATTGAAAGCCCAGATAAATCTGGTCATAGTTTTCCTCCGGTGGCTGAATTGGAACTGAGATTAAATACAGTAAACACAAAACTCAATGCACATTTTGATACAGCAACCATTGATGAATGGCTGAGCCGCCACATGGCTGTTAAACCGGAAGATTTTGCTACACAACCACACCGCAATAAACTGAATGTGTTACTCAACCGTACGGCACATATGGCTAATCATATAGGGCAGATGTTACTGTTGAAATAATCAAAGTAAGCTTTTGGTATCGTTCCATGCATAACGGCACACTTTAGCTTTGGTGCCATCCCAGTTATCATGGTCAATGGTTTCAATATTTATGGCACCAAGCTTTTCATAAAAAGCCTTTGCATTTTCATTGGCTTCAAAAACCCATAGATACATTTTGTGATTAATTGCTTTACCTAAAACAGTTTTAGCACAATCCTGTATCAGCAGTTTGCCAATACCACTCTTTTGTACGTTGATAGAAACATGGAGATTGTCCAGCAAGGTTCCATATTGTTCATCATCATTTAATAACAGGCAGGAAAAGCCAACTATTACATCATTCATTACAGCAACTGTAGTGATTTGATTAGCTGCCGGATTTTCTGATCGTTCTTTCCAAAACTTTATTCGTTCATCTAGCACTTCATTATCCAAATAGCGGTCGCTTAGTATGCCACGGTAAGTATGCTGCCAGTTAGTGGCATGGAGTAATCCTATGGATTTATAGTCATCATTTGTTGTTGGACGTAAGTGGATCATTGAGGTTGCAAGATAATTTTTCTTTTGTTTGCCTGAAGAAAGGAAATGTCAGGCTGAGCTTGTCGAAGCCTTGATGATTGTTAGTACTAATGCTTGGCAACACTTCGACGGGCTCAGTGTGACAGCTATGTTCTTCATCTTCTCAAATAAAAAAGCTAAATTTGGTAAAAGCATTTTTATGGCAAATGCAATGGAACAGGAATTGCACAGTTATTTTACCCGCCTCAGTGACGAGGAAAAAAAATCATTTATCAAACTTCTCAAGAACTTTTTGGCGAAACGGAAAGATGATACTCCACGGCCATCTTTAGAGGAGTATACCAGGGAGCTGGAATTGGCTGATGAAGAAATTGAAAAAGGCGATTTTATATTGCATGAAGATGTGATAAAATATTTCAGCAAAAAATAGACAATGGCCTTAGTCATCAAATGGAATAAACAAGCCTTTAGTCAGTTAATTAAAGCTATCGAATACATCCAGCAAGATTCTCCTGCCAATGCAGACAAGGTAAAGAATGAAATTCTTCAAAACATTAAAAATTTGGGACTGCATACCGATAAATATCCAGCCGATAAATTTAAAATGGATAACGATGGGAGTTTCCGGGCATTTGAATTGTATCATTATCGTATATCGTACCGGCTTTTTAAAAACGAAGTTCGCATTATCCGGTTAAGGCATACAAAACGTAATCCGAAATCTTATTAATTGTTTTGCTGAGCAAAGAGAATACTTTCAAATTCGATATATAGCACCAATTCGGATACAACTATACTCGGCTTTTATACTGCGGTAATTTCAACTGTTGTAATAATGAATCGGAAGTTATTGTTAAAAGGTTCTATTGTGTTGATACAATAAAATTAGTAACTAACTGCCTTAAAATATTTTTCAACTAATTCTGATGAATCAAAAACAGAAGAGACAAACATTGATACGGTTTCAGGTATTATTAAACAGCCTGAAATATACACAACTGTCTCGGTGTCATTCTTGAATTTGTACAATTGACTAACAGCCAAAGAATGATTTTTTTTTGGCAAGTGCCCACATACTGCACACCCTTATTTTAGGGTTGCAGTCATTAGTCATTCTTAATAATATACTATCAGAGACATTAATTAGTCCACGATATAATTTAAATTGGTCACTAATTTCTCCGGTATAACCTATATGCTCTGCCTCCGGAGGGGAGTCGTTGTCAAGAAAGATTGTAATATTATTAACCGCTAAAATTTTCTTTGTATGCGTTTGCTTATTGTTACAACCGAAAACGATAAAGATTGATATAATAATAAAGGTTCTATGCACAAATTGCGATTTGTTTGTTTGAATACACAACTTTTATTTTAATGCTCAATAGAGGTACTGAACGCACAAGTGAGTGACACAACAACCGACGCCACGAAATACTACAGCGGCCAAATAAAATATGGAACACCGAACAGGGAATAACGAATAATGAAGTAAAACATCTTTATAACCAGCAACGAGTAACCAACAACCAGCAACTCAGGAAATAATATTCTTATTCACCGCATACCGTCTCCATTTATCAATCACTTCTTCCATGTCTTCGGGTAAGGGGCTTTCGAAAAACTTTTCTTTGCCGGTCTTAGGGTGAATAAAGCCCAGCGTTTGTGCATGTAGCGCATGACGGTGACAAGCAGCAAAGCAACCTTCTACAAACATTTTGTATTTACTGAATACAGTGCCTTTTAAAATTTTATCGCCACCATAGGTATCATCATTAAAAAGCGGATGACCTAAATATTTCATGTGTACCCTTATCTGGTGTGTACGCCCTGTTTCCAGCACACATTGTACAAGCGTAACATACCCCAGCCGCTCCAGCACTTTGTAATGTGTTACTGCCTCCTTACCATGTTCACCATCCGGGTAGGCATCCATTATTTTACGGAAACGCTGGTGCCTGCCCACATGTGCACGTACCGTTCCTTCATCTTCTTTTACATCGCCCCATACCAGTGCTATATATTTACGTTTTACGGTATGATCAAAAAACTGTTTGGCCAAATGCACACTGGCTTCCGGCGTTTTAGCCATCACAATCAAACCGCTGGTATTTTTATCAATACGATGTACCAAACCAAAACGGGGTAAAAATTTGTCGTCAAGCTCCGGGTTTTGCTTCTGCAGGTGAAAAGCTACCCCATTAATGAGTGTGCCATCATAATTACCACAGCCGGGATGCACTACCAGCCCATCGGGTTTATTGATCACCATCACCTCATCATCTTCATACACAATATCCAGCGGCATTTCTTCGGGGAGTATTTCATTATTACCGGGATCATCTTCACTGTAAATAATTATTTCATCCGCTGGCCTTACTTTATAGTTGGCCTTTACTCTTTTGCCATTAACGGTAACAAAACCTGCTTCTATGGCCTGTTGTACTTTATTACGGGTTGCGCCTTCAACCTTGCCCATTATAAATTTATCAAGGCGGGCAGGTTGTTGTCCGGCCGCACAGGTAATGGTTCGGCGTTCGTACATTTCTTCAGTACCATCGCTATTATCCAGTTGTTCGTTTGTTATGTCAAGGAGTTGTTCGTCCATAAGATACCCGAAAGGTAAAGCAGGCAAAGATACAATTACAAATTGATGTAAACGGCAAGTTTTAGAAGCGTAACTTTGTGGCGTTTTGTGAAGAAGGAATAGTGATACCAGCGATAGTTTTTTATAGCATCGCCTGTTGCGTCGCAATCCTTTCTTCGTTCAGTAGTACTGTGGAGCAAGTTTGAACCACAGCGGCACGATGACACAAAGCAACACGGTAAATCGCTGTGCTTCCGTGGTTCAAATTAAAATATGAAACAAACGGTTTACTATAAAGACTTAGGGCAACTCAGTTACAAAGCCGCCTGGGATTTGCAGGAAAAGTTGTTGCAGGAGAATGTGAAGGTGAAGTCG
This sequence comes from Sphingobacteriales bacterium, assembly GCA_016185185.1. Classification (GTDB taxonomy): domain Bacteria; phylum Bacteroidota; class Bacteroidia; order Chitinophagales; family Chitinophagaceae; genus AWTP1-9. The sequence goes on from JACPOD010000115.1 coordinate 4,355, forward strand.
GCAATGGTGAATGGTCAATGGTCAATGCTTAATGAAGAAAAGCTGCGAGCCGATCAACCACAAACAAACCTGTCATCTGTCAACAGTCATCCGTCAACTACATCAGCAACCAGCAACCAGCAACCAGCAACCAAACACCATCTGCTCTTTGTAGAACATCCACCCGTTTATACCCTTGGTAAAAGTGGACATATAGAAAACGTATTGATAAGCGAGGAGGAACAACAACAAAAAGGAATTGAATTTTTTAAAACCAACAGGGGAGGAGATATTACTTTTCATGGCCCACAGCAGATTGTTGGTTACCCTATTTTGGATTTAGAAAAATTTTATACCGACATTGGTAAATACCTGCGTAACCTGGAAGAAGTGATAATCCTCACGATGGCTGAGTATGGATTGAAGGGTGAACGCAGTGCAGGTGAAACAGGTGTGTGGTTAGATGCACATGAAAAAGGGAAAGAAAGAAAAATTTGTGCCATGGGTGTTCGCTGTAGCCGTTGGATTACTATGCATGGATTTGCTTTTAATGTGAATACTGATTTAAGTTATTTTGATTACATCATCCCCTGCGGAATAAAAGACAAACAGGTAACCTCTCTCGAAAAAGAATTGGGCCACAAAGTAGATTTTGAAGAAGCAAAAGAAAAAGTGAAACAGAATTTTAAAAAAGTGTTTGGGGTTGAGTTGGTAGATGAAGACAAGCGTTGATGTAGAAATTAACTAGCAACAAGCCCCTGTAACCAACAACTAATTATCTCTGGTCACTAGCGTTGCGTCTTAGTTAAACGATTTTCAATTGAATATATTTTAGTTCTTTGACATCTTGATTTTCTATGTTTAAAAACACATGGTGTAATAATCTTTTTTCGAAAGGGGCAAGACTAATGTATTGTATAATTTCA
>JACPOD010000001.1 GCA_016185185.1 Sphingobacteriales bacterium
AGTCCGCAAATAGCTGAAGAGAAAATGCTGCAACACCGCAGCTTTGAAGGATTTAATATTAAGCCGGCAAAAGATTTTTTAGACAGCCGTGTTCCTGTGCTGGTAAATAATGATTGTCATATTGTACTGGCGGCACCACAGCAAAGTATGACCAGTTATTATTACAAAAATGCTGATGCGGATGAAATGATCTTTGTACATGAAGGAAGCGGTAAAGTAAAAACGCAGTATGGTGAATTGCCATTCAGTTATGGTGATTATATTGTATTGCCGAGAGGAACTATTTATCAAATAGAATTTGCCAATGATAAAAACCGTTTATTCATTGTAGAATCTTTTACACCGCTCCGTTTTCCCAAACGCTATATGAATAAGTTTGGACAGTTGATGGAGCATTCTCCTTATTGTGAAAGAGATATCCGTCCGCCACAAGATTTAAAAACTTTTGATGCGAAAGGAGACTTTTTAATTAAGGCAAAGAAGAAAGGAATGTTGTACGGCCTTCATTATGGTACACATCCTTTTGATGTGATAGGATGGGATGGTTGTTGTTACCCGTATATATTTTCCATACACGATTTTGAACCCATCACGGGTCGTGTACATCAGCCGCCACCGGTACACCAAACTTTTGAAACGAGTGCATTTGTGGTTTGCTCCTTTGTGCCAAGGTTATTTGATTATCATCCGGATGCTATTCCGGCGCCGTATAATCATAGTAATATTGACAGCGATGAACTGATTTATTATGTAGATGGCGATTTTATGAGCCGCAAAAATGTAACAAGGGGAATGATGACCTTGCATCCTGCAGGTATTCCACATGGGCCACATCCAGGTGCAGTGGAAAAAAGTATTGGTGCAAAAGAAACAAAAGAGCTGGCAGTGATGGTAGATACGTTTCGTCCGCTGATGCTGACCAAACAAGCCCTTGAAATAGAAAACTCCAACTATGTAATGAGCTGGGCAGAGTAGGGCAGCGCATATAAAATTGTAAGGAGGCAGAGAAATGTAAAGTTCTTTGCCTCTTTTTATTAACACAGTTCATGCATGGATATTTCAGTTTTAACCGCCATTACTGACACTTAATCCAAAATTAACTTGGCCGGTTGCAAAAAGAGTTTACTTTTGTTAACCATTTGGTTAAACTATATGGTTAAGAAAAAACAAACCGCTAAAGATTTAAATGCAGAGGAGATGATCCTGGCGGCGGCCCGCAAAGTATTTATGACGAAAGGGATGGCCGGTGCCCGTATGCAGGATATAGCCGATGAAGCGGGGATCAATAAAGCACTGCTGCATTATTATTTTAAAGACAAGGAGAAGTTGTTTGAAACGATCTTTTTGCAGGAAGCAAAAAAGTTTTTTCCCAAGATCAACAGCATCTTTAATTCTGATGACCCGTTGTTTGAAAAGTTTGAACGTTTTGCAACAGAATATATTGATGAAATGCAGCAAAACCCATATCTGCCATGGTTTGTAATCAATGAGATCAACCGTGACCCGGACCAGTTTATGTACAGCATCTGGGGATCCAATAACCTGCCCAATCCGTCAAAATTTCTTGCCCAGATAGAGAAGGAAGTTAAGAAAGGAACCATCAAAAGGATCAGCCCGATGCATTTGCTGATGAATTTGCTGGGAATGACGATTTTCCCTTTTGTAGCAAAACCAATGATAGTCCGCAATATGCAGATTGACGAGCTGCAGTTCAGGGCAGCCATGGAGCAACGAAAAAAAGAGATCCCTAAGTTTATTATTGACGCCATCCTTAAATAATTTTTTTGGCAACATTATTAACCATTTGGTTAAACTATAATATATGAAGTATTGGCTTTTTATTTTAATGCTGGGCGGTACTACCGCAATTGGTCAGCCGCTAACCTTAGATAAGGTAAATGAGCTGGCAAGGCAAAACTACCCGCTGATAAAGCAGCAGGACTTAATAAACAAAACAAGAGACATCAGTGTAGAAAATTTACAAAAGAATTTTCTGCCGCAGTTCTCTTTAAATGGACAGGCTACTTATCAGTCAGCCGTAACTGAGATCAAAGTTCCCATCCCGGGGTTCAATTTTGAATCACCCAGTAAAGACCAATACAAAATACTGGCAGATGTAAACCAGTTGGTATACGATGGTGGAGTAATTAAGCAACAAAAAGAAATTCAGCAATTGAATACAGCTGTTGAGCAGCAAAAGATTGAAGTGGAGTTATACAAATTGCAGGAGCGAATCAATCAACTGTATTTGTCTGTTCTGTACCTGGATGAACAATTGGTGCAAACAGATTTGATAAAAAAAGATTTAGAAACCGGGATGAAAAAAGTAGAAGCTCAGGTGAAGAATGGAGTAGCATTCAAATCTAATTTAAATGTATTGAAGGCGGAGTATATCAAAGCTGATCAGCGGGCTATTGAACTGGCAGCAACCCGTAAAGGATTATTGGAAACGATCAGCCTGTTTATCAATCAGCCGATAGAGGAGAAAGTTGTTTTTGAAAAACCCGTATTGGCTGAAACAAAAGTTTCCATGGATATCAGGAGACCGGAATTAGCGTTTTATTCCAAACAGCAAAAATTGTACAGTGGCCAGGATAAATTAATTCAGGCAAGAAATTTACCGAAAGCCAGTTTATTTTTCCAGGGTGGTTATGGAAAGCCCGGGTTAAATTTTTTAAAAAATGATTTCACACTTTTCTATACAACAGGAGTTCGGTTCAACTGGAATTTTGGGGGATTGTACACTGCAAAAAAAGAAAAAGAATTAGTTCGTATCAACAATGAAATGGTGGATGTGCAAAAGGATATCTTCCTTTTAAATACAAATACCCAATTAAAGCAACAGCAATCAGAGATGGAAAAGATTGAACAGCTTATTGTAAAGGATGATGAGATCATAGCTCTGCGTATTGCTGTAAAAGAAGCTGCTAATGCACAATTAGAGAATGGGGTGATAACGGCCAATGATTACCTGCGGGAAGTGAATGCAGAAGACCAGGCAAGGCAAACCCGGATCACACATCAATTGCAATTATTACAGGCAAAAATTAATTATCTAACTACATCAGGCAATAAATAAATTCGTATGAAGAAACATTTTATAACAGGCATGGCAGCTTTGATCTCCTTATCTGCGTGCAATAACAACGGAAATAAATTTGATGCTTCGGGAACTTTTGAGGCGGAAGAAGTAGTGGTGTCTTCTATACAACCCGGTAAGATCCTTTCCCTGAAAGTAGAAGAGGGAATGCAACTGGCAAAAGACAGCATTGTTGGATTAGTAGATCCGGAAAATCTTATCCTTCAGCAAGAGCAGGTGCAAGAAAGTATTAAGGCATTGCAGGCAAAAACAGCAGATGTAACACCACAGGTTCAATTACTGCATGATCAGTTAAAGGTGCAGGAAACACAATTAAACAATTTGAATCATGAAAAGACAAGAATTGAAAACCTGCTGAGGGCAGATGCGGCCACACAAAAACAACTGGATGATATCAGTTTCCAGATTGAATCATTACAAAAACAAATGATGGTTACCCGTCAGCAGGTGGCCGTACAGGTGAATAATGTGAATACACAAAACCGCAGCATACTGAGTGAAGCAGCTCCATTGGGAAAAAGATCTGATCAGTTAAATGACCTCATTAAGAAAGCTTCTGTTCTTAATCCTGTTAATGGGACCGTACTCACTAAATATGTGCAGGAAGGGGAAATCGTTAGCTCCGGCAAAGCGTTGTATAAGATTGCAGACCTGTCCACACTAAAACTTCGGGCCTATGTAACCGGAGATCAGTTTGCGCAGCTAAAATTAAATCAACAGGTTAAAGTTATGATTGATGATGGTAAAGGAGGGTATAAAGAATACCCGGGAACAATTACCTGGATCAGCGATAAAGCGGAGTTTACTCCCAAAACTATTCAAACAAAAGAAGAAAGAGCGAACCTGGTGTATGCCGTTAAGATAAATGTGAAAAATGATGGGTTGCTGAAGATCGGGATGTTTGGGGAAGTTAAATTAAGCCAATAGCTATTGGCCGTTAGCTGGTAGCTATTAAATCATTTTTATATGAAAAATTTTAAAGAACTTATCATTTGGCAAAAAGGAATTGAACTTGTTAAAGAAGTTTATGCGTCAGACACGAAAATTCCACAACAAGAAAAGTACGGAATGATATCGCAAATGACCCGGGCTGCCGTTTCCATTCCTGCAAATATTGCTGAGGGTAGCAGTAGAAATAGTGATAAAGATTATTCAAGGTTTCTGCAGGTTTCGTTGGGTTCGGCTTTTGAGTTACAAACGTATTTAATAATCATTCGGGATTTATCATGGTGTGATGCAGCCGAACTCAAAGCGATTGAGGAGTTGTTAGAAGAAGAGATTAAAATGCTTCACACATTTATAAAAAAGCTAACAGCCAACAGCTAATAGCTAACAGCTTAAAACATGAGTGCAGTAGTTGTAGAAAATATTATTAAAACATACGGTAAGAAGAAAGAAGTAACAGCCCTAAACAATATTTCTTTTGAGGTAAAGCCGGGTGAACTGTATGGTATTATTGGCCCGGATGGTGCCGGTAAGACTTCTTTGTTTCGTATTCTCACCACTTTGTTGTTAGCTGATTCAGGAAAAGCAACCGTGGATGGGTTTGACGTAGTGAAAGATTATAAGGAAATAAGAAAAAGAGTTGGATATATGCCGGGTAAATTTTCATTATACCCGGATTTGAGTGTGGAAGAAAACCTGAATTTCTTTGCTACCATTTTTAATACCACTGTGCATGGGAACTATGATTTGATAAAAGATATTTACCAGCAAATAGAACCCTTTAAAAACAGAAGAGCTGGAAAATTATCGGGTGGGATGAAACAAAAACTGGCATTAAGCTGTGCATTGATTCATCGTCCCTCTGTTTTGTTTTTAGATGAACCTACTACCGGTGTGGATGCTGTTTCAAGAAAGGAATTTTGGGAAATGCTGAAACGGTTAAAAGAACAGGGTATTACTATTTTAGTTTCTACTCCCTACATGGATGAGGCAGGTTTGTGTGATAAAGTGGCATTGATCCAAACCGGAAAGATCCTTTCTATTAATACACCTCATGGAATTGTAGATGATTTTAAAAAGCCATTGTGGGCTGTTAAGTCGGCTAATATGCTTCATCTCTTAAATCAATTAAAAGAAAAAGAAGAGGTAGAAGATATTTATCCCTTTGGTGAATATCATCACCTGATATTAAAGAGTCAGCTGAGTAAAGAAAGTTTAGAACAGTGGATCAGAAATTCCACTACAGAAAATGTACAGCTGCAAATGGTGAGGCCTGATATTGAAGATTGTTTTATTTCATTGATGAAGAATTATTAGTATGAGTAATGATAAAGTAATTACAGCAGAGCAGCTTACCAAACGTTTTGGTCACTTTACCGCAGTGGATCATATCAGTTTTGATGTGCACAAAGGAGAGATTTTTGGTTTCCTGGGTGCCAATGGGGCGGGTAAAACAACAGCCATGCGGATGTTATGTGGTTTATCTATGCCAACATCGGGTAAAGCAACGGTAGCAGGATTTGATGTATATAAAGAAACTGAAAAGATAAAGCGGAATATTGGTTATATGAGTCAGAAGTTCTCCTTGTATGATGACCTGACGGTGAAAGAGAATATGAAATTTTATGGTGGTATTTATGGTATGAGTGACAAATTTATAAAAGAGAAGACGGGTTATATTTTAAATCATCTTCATCTCGAAAGTGAAGGAGATAAATTGGTGAAATCATTGCCCCTGGGCTGGAAACAAAAACTGGCTTTTTCCGTAGCTATTTTTCATGAACCGGGTATTGTGTTTTTAGATGAGCCAACAGGCGGGGTTGATCCGGTAACAAGAAGAGAGTTCTGGAATATGATTTACCAGGCATCGGATAATGGCATTACCATTTTTGTTACTACACATTATATGGATGAAGCAGAATATTGTAACAGGGTGAGCATTATGGTGGATGGAAGAATTGATGCACTGGATACACCTGCCCAATTAAAGAAAACATACGAAGCAAAATCAATGGATGAAGTGTTTTTGAAATTAGCAAGGAAAGCGACAAGAATTGAAATTTGATAATTGAAAATTAAAAGTGAATAAAGCTGAGCGTTGAAAATGGAAAAGTGAAAAAATCTTATTATGAAAGAAAATATTACATCAAAGAAGTCGATTGCTTTTGCTGTAAAGATCATTAACCTATATAAAATACTTGTTGCAGATAAAAAGGAATTTGTTTTATCAAAACAATTATTAAGAAGCGGAACAGCCATCGGGGCATTGATAAGAGAGGCAGAGCATGCGGAATCAAAAGCTGACTTTCTTCATAAGATGAATATTGCTTTAAAGGAAGCAAATGAAACAGATTATTGGTTATTGTTATTAAAAGAAGGTGATTTTTTAAATGCTAAGAAATATGAAGAAATAAATAATGATTGTACAGAACTCATCAGGATATTGGCCAGTATTGTAAAAACAACAAAAGCAAATTTGAAAAGATGAAACACAATTCTCCATTTTCAATTTTCAATTTTCAATTTTGGGCCTTTGTAAAAAAAGAATTCTTTCACATCTGGCGGGATAAGCGTACAATGTTCATCCTGCTGGGGATGCCCGTTGTGCAGATCGTAATCTTTGGATTTGCCTTAACCAATGAAGTAAAGAATTCTCAGATAGCGGTACTGGATAATGCAAAGGATATAGCCTCTGCTTCATTTATTGCAGAATTAGATGCCAGCCGGTATTTTGAAATTGAAAAGAATTTGTATTCCTATAATGAGATCGAAGCTGAATTTAAAAAGGGAAAAATAAAATTAGCGGTAGTAATACCACAGCATTTTGGAGAAGATTTGCAGCATTTTAATAAAGCACAGGTGCAATTGGTTGCCGATGCTTCGGATCCCAATACGGCTAATCAGTTAACGAACTATGCAACAGCAGTGATCATGGATTACCAGAAGCGTATTACTAACGACAGAAAACTTCCATATACCATCCATACAGAAATAAGAAATTTATATAACCCGCAGTTAAAAGGAGCCTACAACTTTGTGCCCGGTGTAATGGCGATGGTATTGTTGCTGGTGTGTACAATGATGACTGCTATCACTATTGTAAAAGAAAAGGAGATGGGCACGATGGAGATCATGCTCGTATCTCCCATGAAACCGCAAATGGTGGTCATTGCCAAAGCAATACCTTATTTAGTTCTATCGGCAGTAAATATCAGCAGTATATTATTGTTGAGCAGATTTGTACTGGAAGTACCTATTAACGGAAGCCTTTTGTTATTGGTATTTGAAAGTATTTTATTTACACTGGTGTCTTTGTCGCTCGGCTTATTAATTTCCTCAGGAGCAGAATCGCAACAAACAGCTATGTTCATTTCGCTGATCGGGATGTTTTTACCAACGATCATGCTGAGCGGTTTTATGTTCCCAATTGAAAATATGCCCCTGCCATTAAGAGTAATCTCCAATATAGTGCCGGCTAAATGGTATTACGCCATCGTAAAATCAGTAATGATAAAAGGGATTGGGTTGCATGCCATCTGGAAAGAAACGCTGATCCTTACGGGTATGATGCTTTTCTTTTTAACACTGGCTATTAAGAAATTTAAAATCAGGCTGGCATGAGGACATTGAAATTTTTGTTGCAGAAAGAATTCCGGCAAATATTCCGGGATCCGGCCATTTTACGGTTGATCTTTATTATGCCGGTGATACAATTACTGGTATTGCCGTGGGCAGCTGATTATGAAATGAAGAATATTAACCTGAGTGTGATTGATCATGATCATTCCGGCTATTCGCAAAAGCTGATTTCCAAGATCACTTCTTCGGGATATTTTATTTTGAATGATTACTCTAACTCTTTTGATAAATCGTTGGGTGAAATTGAACATGATTGTTCTGATCTGATACTGGAAATTCCGGCCAATTTTGAACAAGACCTGGTAAAAGAAGATAAGGCCAAGCTATTTATGGCGATGAATGCGATCAATGGTGTAAAAGCGAATTTGGGAGGAGCATATCTTAATACTATTATCCAGGATTATAACCGGGAAGTGAGGATGGAATGGATACAATTACCCAGGTTTAGTCCCGAAACGCAGATAGAGGTAACTTCTTCTAACTGGTTTAACCCACTGATGAATTATAAATATTTTATGGTGCCGGGGATACTGGTGATCCTGTTAACGATGGTGGGTTCTAATCTTACTGCTATTAATATTGTAAAGGAAAAAGAGATTGGTACTATTGAACAAATCAATGTAACGCCTATTAAAAAGTATCATTTTATTTTAGGAAAACTAATCCCTTTCTGGATCCTCGGGCTATTTGTTCTGACCTTAGGTTTAATAATAGCACGGCTGGCTTATGGAATTATTCCTGCAGGCAGTTTCTTTACTATATATGTATTTGCTGCTATTTATTTGCTGGCGATACTGGGTTTAGGGTTGTTAATCTCCACTTATTCGGTAAATCAGCAACAGGCAATGCTGCTTTCTTTTTTTGTGATGATGATCTTTATCCTGCTGGGGGGGCTATATACTTCTATTGACAGTATGCCGGAATGGGCCCAGACCATTACTAAATTCAACCCCGTTTCTTACTTTATTAATGTGATGCGGATGGTGGTGCTGAAGGGAAGTAGCCTTTCCGATATCAAAGAACAAATATTTATAATGATTGGCTTTGCAGTTATATTGAACGGGTGGGCTATTTTCAGCTATCGTAAAAGATCCTGATAATTTTCATTTTGCCGTTAGCCAAACTTTTGTAAATTGGAGAATCAAAACAGATTCTTGCTATGATCAAAATTTCAGACCTTCAATTAGGCGATATTGTAAAAGCCACGTTCGAAGAAACCACCAATATTGGCGAAGTAACCCGGATTGATAAAGCCGAAAAGAAAGCCATTATAGCCCACGGCGACCAGGAATTCTGGTACGATGAAAAAGACCTGGCTCCTGTTCCCCTGGATGAGCAGCAACTGATAAACCTGAAATTTTCAAAAGAAGACCTGGAAGACGGTTCTGTAAAATATTCCAAAGGAGCTTTTCGCATCCATCTCCCTAAAAAAGGCGATTTCAGCCAGATGGAAGTATGGTACCGCCAGGAAAAAAGTATTATTGACCATCCTATCAACGTGCATGATCTGCAGAACCATCATCTCCGGATGACCAAGGTTCATCTTACAGAAGAGGTTTACTAAAGCACTGAGCACTACCGTAATTAGCTATATTGGGGAGCTTTTCCACCAAAAGGGGAAATTTTTCCCCAATTTTTTTATTTGTACAGGGTAAACTCATATCTTTGCGCACCCAAAAAGAATATGGCTAAACAAGCACTTATTAAACAGGATGGAACGATTGTAGAAGCGTTGTCGAATGCAATGTTTAAAGTAAAGCTTGAAAATGGTCACGAAATACTGGCCACCATCAGCGGAAAAATGAGAATGAATTACATCCGCATATTGCCGGGTGATAAAGTGGGAGTGGAGATGAGCCCATATGATTTGACAAGGGGAAGGATAATATTCCGTTACAAATAAGCTGTTAGCTGCCAGCGACGAGCTGTTAACGAAAATTGTAAATATTAAGAATCAGCTAAAGGCCAAAAGCTAATAGCTAAAAGCTAAAGAAAATGAAAGTTAGAGCATCCATTAAAAAACGCAGTGCCGATTGCAAAATCGTTCGGCGCAAAGGCAAATTGTTTGTAATTAACAAAAAGAACCCCCGTTTCAAACAAAGACAAGGGTAAGAGGAATTAAAAACTAAAAATTAAAAATTAAAAATTTCATATGGCTCGTATTGCCGGTGTTGATTTACCAAAAAACAAAAGAGGGGAAATAGGATTAACCTATATCTACGGTATTGGTACTGCTACTGCCCGTTATATACTGGATAAAGCAGGTATTGATTATAATAAGAAAGTACATGAGTGGAACGATGAGGAACTGAATGCCATCCGTAACACCATTACCAATGAGTTTAAGGTAGAAGGCCAGTTGCGTAGTGAAGTGCAAATGAGCATCAAGCGTTTATTGGATATTGCCTGTTACCGTGGCTTACGTCACCGTAAAGGATTACCGGTTCGTGGACAGCGTACCAAAACGAACAGCCGCACTCGTAAGGGTAAGCGTAAGACAGTTGCCGGTAAGAAAAAAGTAGCGAAGAAATAATGTTTCGACAGGCTCAACATGACAAGTGATGTCATACTGAGCCTGTCGAAGTTTAATATGCACCACTAACAACTGAATTAATTGCGGATTCCCCGGTGCAGGAGGAGGATTCATTCAGGTTCCGGTAAAACGGAATAATTTTTAAACAAACAGATTACCTTTTAAAGTAAAATGGCTAAAGTACAACAACAGCAGACAAGCGCAAAGCAGGCTGCAAAAAAAAGAGTGGTAAAAGTAGATTCACATGGTGATGCACACATTACTGCCAGTTTCAACAATTTAATTATTAGTATTACCAATAAGCAGGGCCAGGTTATTAGCTGGAGCAGTGCTGGTAAAATGGGTTTTAAGGGTTCTAAAAAGAATACTCCTTATGCTGCCCAAATGGCTGCCGCAGATGCTGCAAAAGTTGCTTTTGATGCAGGAGTGAAAAGAGTAGAAGTGTTTGTAAAAGGACCTGGTTCAGGCAGAGAAAGTGCCATTCGTGCACTGGCTCAAAGCGGTATTGAAGTTAGTTTGATTAAAGACGTTACTCCGTTACCGCATAACGGTTGCCGTCCGCCAAAGAAGAGAAGAGTTTAAAGCCCCCTCAATCCCCCAAAGGGGGAATTTGGAGTCTTTACTCATAACAGTTCTTTTTTATTTTATTCTACATATAGGATAAGCCAGGAATTTTAGGCTTTCTAAAGCCCCTCCTTTGGAGGGGTTGGGGAGGCTGCTTTCATTTTAAAAAAGGGTGACTGATTAATTTTTTAACGCTTTTACCGATCAGCTCACCGGTTTCTAAAAAGCGTAAATGAAACAAAACTATGGCACGTTACACTGGTCCAAAGACCAAGATTTCCCGCATTTTTGGGGAGCCCATTTTAGGCAATGGCAAATGGTTAACTAAAAACAGTTTACCTCCCGGTCAGCATGGCGCTACCCGCAAACGCAAAACTTTAGGCGAATACGCTTTACAGTTGCGTGAAAAGCAAAAAGCTAAATACACGTATGGTGTATTGGAGAAACAATTCCGCAAAACATTTGAAGAAGCTGCCCGTATTACAGGTGTTACCGGCGAAAACCTCATTAAGTTATTAGAGGCACGTTTGGATAATACCGTGTACCGTTTAGGTATTGCACCTTCCCGTCCGGCAGCACGCCAGTTGGTAAGTCACAAACACATTACTGTAAATGGTGAAGTGGTAAACGTTCCTTCTTTTTCATTAAAAGCCGGTGATGTTATCGGTATTAAAGATAAAGACAAGGCTAACGCTTCTATTACCAGTGCTTTCAAAGGAAAGAACCCTAAGTTCAGCTGGTTAGACTGGAACGAAGGAGAAATGAAAGGTACTTTCATTGCTTACCCGGAGAGAGAAAGTGTTCCTGAAAATATTAAGGAGCAACTGATAGTGGAATTGTATAGTAAGTAAGACGCCCCCTAACCCCCTAAAGGGGGAATAAAGATGCGGAGCTTGATAAGTAATGATTTGCTGTACAAGAGTGCGACGCCGATGCAGCTACATAGTAGTAATGCAGTTTGGTAAAAAAATACTTTAAGCTCCTTTATGAGTTTGGAGTAAAATTTAAAAATTAAAACACAAATACAAAATGGGCATTTTAAATTTTGTAAAGCCAGATAAAATTGTTCTTCAAAAAGCAACGGACTTTGAAGCACAATTCGAATTTCGTCCGTTAGAACCAGGATATGGTGTAACCATTGGTAATGCACTTCGCCGTGTGTTATTAAACTCTTTAGAGGGTTATGCTATTATTGGTGTGAAGATAGAAGGAGCTGACCATGAGTTTGCTACTTTAAAAGGTGTAACAGAAGATGTGGTGGAAATCATCCTTAACTTAAAACAGGTTCGTTTTAAGAAGAAAGTTGACCACGAAGTGAGCCAGGAAAAACTGATGCTGAGCCTGAAGAACCGCACTGAATTTACAGCGGCTACTATTGGCGAAGCTACACAGAGTTTTGAAGTGATGAATCCTGAATTACTGATCTGTACAATGGATTCTTCTGCTAAAATGGACATTGAAATCACTATTGGCCGTGGCCGTGGTTATGTGCCTGCAGAAGATAACAAAGTAAAAGATGCTCCGTTTGGATATATCCCAACTGACTCTATTCACACACCCATCAAGAATGTAAAATATTCTATTGAGAATACCCGTGTGGAACAGCGTACAGATTTTGAAAAACTCATCATGGAAGTTGTTACTGACGGTACCATTCACCCGGAGGAAGCGGTTAAACAAGCTTCCCGTATATTGATTCAGCACCTGATGATCATTACCGATGAGAATATCACTTTCGATAACAAAGAAGATAAGAAAGAAGATGTGGTGGATGAGCAAATGCTGCAGTTACGTAAAGTGCTGAAGACTCCATTGGAAGATCTGGATCTTTCCGTTCGTGCCTTTAACTGTTTAAAAGCTGCTAAGATCAACAGCTTAAGCGAACTGGTACAATACGAACAGGAAGACCTGATGAAGTTCAGAAACTTTGGTCAGAAATCTTTAGCTGAAATTGAGCAGGTGCTGGGTGAAAGAGGTTTGCATTTTGGTATGGACCTGAGCAAACTGGGTGTTGATAAAGATGATTATTAAAAGCCATTAGCTTTTAGCTGTTAGCGTAGCAAGAAAAGTAGATTGTAATTCCTGACACGGTACAATCGAATTATTTAATAACAAAGATTTGAAATGTGTGGATGTCATTAGCACATTGGCACATTGGCAAATTGTCAAATTTAAAACGTCATGCGTCACGGAGACAAAATTAAAAACCTCAGCCGAACGGCTTCGCACCGTAAAGCATTGTTGAACAACTTAGCCAGCCAGTTGATTACACACAAGCGTATTGTAACAACTGTTGCTAAAGCTAAAGCGTTAAGAGTATTTATTGAGCCATTGATTACTAAAGCAAAAACAAACAGTACGCACCAGCGTCGTGTGGTATTTAGTTACTTACAGGACAAAGAAGCGGTTACTGAACTGTTTAGCACAGTGGCTGAAAAAGTAGCTGCCCGTCCCGGTGGTTATACAAGAATCATTAAGCTGCATGCCCGTGTGGGTGATAATGCTGACTTAGCGATGATTGAACTGGTTGACTTCAACGAAATATACGGTAAGGGTAAAGGCGAAGCAAAAGCTCCTGCTAAGAAAACCCGTCGTGCTGGTGGTGCGAAAAAGAAAGCTGCAGAAGCTCCTGCTGCTGAAGCAAGCACTGAAGAAAAATCAGCTGAATAAGCTAACTAATTGCTTACTATAATGAAGTCCTGCCGTGAGGCGGGACTTTTTTTGTAAGAAAACTTTATTTCCCAATTTGGGAACTTTGTGTAACTTTGAAAAAACCTGAATATTGAGGGTAGTTGCCAAAAAAATATTACGGGATTTTTGGGAAGAACATCCCAATAGTGAGCAACAATTAAAAGCATGGTACCAGGAAACTTTAAAGGCGAAGTGGAAAAACCCTAATCAAATTAAAAAGGAATACCCAAGTGCAAGTTTTTTACCTGATAACAGAGTTGTTTTCAATATCAAAGGGAACCATTACAGGCTCATTGTAAAAATCAATTACGATTATCAAATGGTTTGGATTAGATTCATCGGAACACATGCGGAGTATGATAAGATAAACGCTAAAACAATTTAATATGAACATCAGGCCAATTAAGACAAAAAAAGATTATGAACAGGCCCTGGCAAGGCTTGAAGTAATTTTTGATGCAAAGAAAGGCACCACTAAAGGGGATGAACTGGAGTTGTTGGGGATGTTAGTTGACAACTATGAAAACGAGCTTTTCCCTATTGGTTTTCCCGACCCCGTAGAGGCTATTAAATTCCGTATGGAGCAATTGGGCTATACACAAACCGATTTAGCAAATGTAGTTGGATTAAAAAGCAGGGCAAGTGAAATATTAAGCCGTAAAAGAAAACTTTCATTGGAAATGATACGGCAAATTCATGAACGCCTGAATATTCCTACAGATGTTTTAATACAGGCATACTAAGTAAGAGCTGTTAAATTGCTTACTATAATGAAGTCCCGCCGGGAGGCGGGATTTTTTGTTTTGTTTAACTGTCTCGATTAATTTTCAACTTTAATTATAATTAATTTTCATTTATGAAAACCTTGCTGTTCATTCTGCTGTCAACTTTATTTATCAAGTATGCCTATAGTCAAGATGCAGTTTTGAAAAGAGTAAAGCCTTCTAAAATTGATGCTATTGTTGATAGCTTAAGAAAAGAGTTGCGGGAGGATAGCATCAGGTCTTCTATGTTTTATATTTCTTCGGATCGATTTGAAATGAATGCTTATGGATGCCTGCTTTATTACCAGAAAGATTCTGTAACAGGATACAAGCTTCTATTTCAAAATGATACTTTGAAAAAGTTATTACTGAATCAAAAGGAGTTTAAAGATGCATATCGGCTATTGTATAATGCTTTTGTTGACCCCATGGGAATATTTATTGAATTTCCCTGATAAAAAAAGAGGTTCAAAACTATTCTATCATGATTACAGAAGTTTTTTCTTTTTTGAAGAT
The DNA here is from genome assembly GCA_016185185.1 of Sphingobacteriales bacterium. Lineage (GTDB taxonomy): Bacteria > Bacteroidota > Bacteroidia > Chitinophagales > Chitinophagaceae > AWTP1-9. Next base: position 14,753 of record JACPOD010000001.1, read on the forward strand.
AATAATAAGACTGTTCTCAATAGAGAATTCTATGGCTCTGTTATATCCGATATCAAAAGAGAACAAACAATAAAAATGCTAAGGAGTTTAAGCAGCTTATCTCATTAATGTTTAACTACTATGATCCTTCACAATCACCCACTTGTTCTTAACCTTCTGAAACAACAACGTAAAATATCCTTCTGCATCACCAATACTTCTTTCTTTCGTATGCGAGTGTCATGCAGATATGTGTGTAAGCATTGTGGCACTCGCCGTGACGGTTTGCACTACAGCATATTAATGCTCAGGTGTATGGTCTTCGAATGCGGCGAGTGCCACAGCCCCAACGCACTAAGCTGGTACGACACTCGCCTAGTAATGATTATACCCTTATTTTTTACAAAAAAAATTGGAGATACATCTTTTTATTGGCATTTGGTTAAGGCACAAGTACGCTCCACGCATAGCCAGCCCTGCATACTTGCGGCAGGATTTTTTTATTGGCTTACTATCTTGCACCAGTTGAGGCAAGGTCAATAACGGATGGACAAATAACAGCTTGTGCAAACAACAGCGTTGTAAGGCACATAGAAAATAGGGAGAGTATAATCTTTTTCATGATTGGTTTGGTTTATTGTTTTTTCCAAATTTGTTCTCCTTCAATGCTTCTTACATACTGATATTGTAATTGTAAGTAATCGGGACAAATTATAAATGGAACGTGCCATGCTCTAAGATTGTTCGTTAATCTATAAAACACCAGTACAGGGTCTTGGTCTTCGGGGAAATTGGTTCCTGATATTTCTGCGAGCCGCTGAATTTTAAAAGTGTACACAGAGTCGGGCTGGTTGTTTCGGAAAAACCGGGCAGTGTCATTGCTTAACTTCATGCTAAGCGTATAGCCTTGGTTTTGCGGCGTTAGATACATCAGTTGTCCCTGGCTTTGGCTCATTCTTTTTTCTTCCAGCCAAAGCCATGTGCCCTGAATATAAAGCTTTGCTGTGTCCATGTTTTTTGTAAGCGCACAGGGAATTTGTACCGGCTGGTATTCTATAGTTTTATTTTTCTTACAACAGCAAAGTAGGGTAAGAAGCAAAATGGATATAAATAAAAGTTTCATAAGCTTTGTTATTTAGGTTGATTATAATGCAATCTACTGACAACGGAATAAAGCATTCTGTTGCATACTACAGCAAAAAGAGGGCTATGGTCTCTGAGCAGTTGATGGTTTTGAGTTTTCATGTCCGTTATGTTTTGCTCCCCCCTGGCGCAATGAAGGGCTGGCTATGCGTGGAGCGTACTTGCTCCTTTTCACAATCCTCATTTCTGCGCATTGTTTCATTAATACAAGTTTTAGAATTTAATGATTAATTGATCTTTAATTCTCTTCCGGGATTATGGTTGCATTGGTGTAAGAAGCAATTCCACATTTCACATTCCCTATACATCTGGATTGGGAACCGGGGTTACCCCTACACCTGGTTACATAGTACAAATTTCATCCGGGTGCATTTCAAATGGGTGCATTTCAAATTTTCGCTTTGTAAAAAAGACGTAATTTGAAAAATAAAACTAATCCCTATGACAAAAACAGAATACCTGGATACAGCAGCAGCCCGTTACGATGAGTTTGAAAAGCTAAATCAGTTGAACAATTTTTATGATTACGAAGTAGGATTTGTAAAGATTTGGAATGGCCTTGGACGAGAAGAGTTAGAAAAAAGTCTC
>JACPOD010000122.1 GCA_016185185.1 Sphingobacteriales bacterium
ATTTAGAGGGGTAATTATTTTTTTTAAAAAAAGTTACAAAACATTGCACTTTTATAAACCGTTTGACTATCTTGTCCTCGGTTTTTCATAGGATATTGGATTTTAAAGCGGGCTGGATTTCTATCCGGCCTTTATTTTTTTCTCAAGTCCTGTTATTAACCGACCCAAGACAAGGATCAATGCCATATAAAAAATCAATGCAATCATCAGCTCATTTCTGTTATTAATACATGTATAAATAAATACAATTTTTCCCGGGGTGTTTACCGGCTAAAAAAAAGTTATCATTCATTAAAATAGCCACCCCATATTGCTTCCAGGTTTAGTGGTAATTTATCTGCCTTTTTTTGCGCTGAAACAGTAATAGATAAGCAGAGTAATAAACATCCGGTTATGGATGTAAAAAGTTTACATAAAAACTTCATTTGTTTCCGGTTTAGATCAAAAATCGTAGTCTCTCCGGACAAGGTTCACTCTTACACCAGCACTTATTACAGTAGTGTTTTTGGATGTGAGTGGGTTTGGTGCGTCAAAGTTTCTTAATAAAACGGAGAAATCAAAAAATACATTTTCTTTTGCCTCGTAGGAAGCAACAAAGGAAGCATTGAGCAGGTTTGCCCTTAAACCACCGGCTGTTTTATATCCATAGTCTCCTGTACGTTCACCATTGGGTCTGAAAATATTACTGCCATTATTCTTTGCTGTTGCAGAACTGTCTAACCCCTGTTGTGCATAGATGATCTTTCCCGTTAAAAACAGTTTATTGAGAGGTTGCCACCTGGCAATACCAATCACTTCACGGAAATTAGCACCCAGTGGATGTGCCAGCGGCTGGTTGTAATGTGTGTAATTCGCTACTGGAAAATCGTATTGCGTTGCATCAGCATAATGCGAATAGGTGAACGGGCGAACCACATTAAGCTCGGCTTGTAAATCTAAATTAGGCACATTAAAGGCGTTGATATATTTTCCACCCAATTGAAAGCCTACTTTATTCCCCCACCATGTTTTATCCTTTCTTAATTCTTTAAAGTTTAATTCATCAATCAGTAACTGCCCGTAAAACTGAAATTGTTTGGCCGCATTAGCTTTAAAATCAAATCCAAGCATTACATTATCCGGGCTGCCAATATTTCCTTCAATAGTGCGGTAAAAAATTACAGGATTAAGATAACCTAATTCTAACTGGTTAGTCCTGCCAAATACCACACTTTCAAACACACCAACATTCAACCACTTCTTTAAGTTGATGCTGAGGTGGTGCATGGCTGCATATTTCTTGGGCAGCAGGTAATCACCGGTTTTTATAAACTTAGGATTCAGCTCCGCAAATATGTTTTGGTAATTAAACTTCCAGATTTTGGTATTCAGTTTTAAAAAGAAATAATTGCCACCAAAATCACTTAAGAATAAACTTCGGTACCCGTTACCAATAAAATTTTTGTCATAGGCCAGTTGTACATCTATGTATTTTGTAACCGGGAATGTAATTCCACCACGGCCATCAAAATAATCAACTCCTGTTGTTTTAAATACTTTATAGAAATTGGCACCGGGTACGGCACGATAGTCGTTGATCCAGTTCCGCACAAAGGCCGGGCCACGTTCCTGGTTATCATATACACTGATATATGCACCTATTTTCCCTATTCTTGCCCTTATACTTGCCCCACGGCTGTTAATGAATAAACTTTTTATATCATCGTTGGCAGCCATAAACTGGTATTGAAATACAGGATTGATGGCCACAAAAAAATCTTTCTCTTTGTGCTCGAAGAAATTTGCTTTATTGGTATATAAACTTTTTAAAAAAGGTTTTCTGCTTTTAAAACTACTCCCATCCCCTTCATACCACTCGCTGTTGTTAGCATAAAAACTATTAAGGTTGTACGCATCCTGTTTGCTGAGTTTTATACTGCCTGACCTGGTCAATGAATCAAATACATGTGCCAGGCCTCCTGCAAACTTTCTGCTGTATGGTTTGTTGGAACTATAATTTTCATCCACTACCTTTCCCTGCAGGACTTCCATGCGGTCGATAAACTGATTGTGTTTGGAGGCAGGAGAAAAATAGGTGCTTTGAGAAAAAAGGAAAACAGGCAGGCAAAGTGCAGCCGTTATAAGGAGCCTTTCTTTAAATTGCATTTGATTGTCGTTTAGGTATTAGATTACAAAAACAAGATATGCAAAATTATTTGATTCGAAACATACAAATTGTAAACGAAGGTGAAATTAAAACAGGTGATGTGCTGATCAAAAACGGAAGAGTTGAAAAATTAGCGCCACAACTAAATACGGGCGATTTGTATGTAACAGAAATAATTGGTGAAGACAAATATTTATTTCCCGGCGTTATTGATGACCAGGTTCATTTTCGTGAGCCGGGATTAACACATAAAGCAACAATATACACAGAAGCTAAAGCAGCCGTGGCCGGAGGTGTTACCTCCTTTATGGAAATGCCTAACACCATTCCAAATGCTTTGACAATTGAATTACTGGAAGACAAATATCATATTGCTTCACAAACTTCACTTGCCAACTACTCCTTCTTTATGGGAACGAGTAATGATAATGCGGCTGAAGTTTTAAAAGTAAATGAACTGAAGAAAGATATTTGTGGCGTAAAAATATTTATGGGTGCCAGCACCGGTAATATGCTGGTAGATAATTACCTCACCCTCGATAAAGTTTTCCGTGAAAGTGAAGTGCTGATTGCCACGCATTGTGAAGATGAAAAAATTATCAAAACAAATTATCAAAGGCTCAAGAATGAAAAAGGCGAACGCTCTCCTGCAGACCATCCATTGATAAGAGATGAAGAAGCTTGTTTTGAATCATCGTTGGTCGCAATCCAATTTGCCAAGAAGTATAACAGTCGTTTACACATTTTGCATATTTCAACAGAAAAAGAATTACAACTTTTTACAAACTTAATTCCCCTGAAAGACAAACGCATTACTGCCGAAGCCTGTGTGCATCATCTTACTTTCAGCAGCGACGATTATGAGCAACTGGGTTATAAAATAAAGTGTAACCCCGCCATTAAAGCACCGCATAACCGTGAAGGAATATGGAAAGCTTTACTGGACGACCGCATTGATGTAATTGCTACCGACCATGCGCCACATTTATTAAACGAAAAGGAACCACCATATGAACATGCTCATGCTGGTTTGCCACTGGTACAACATTCATTGCAACTGATGCTCCATCATCATAAGCAGGGAAGAATTTCGCTAGAGAAGATTGCTGAAAAAATGAGTCATGCAGTAGCTGATTGTTTCGAAATATCTGAAAGGGGTTATATAAGGGAAGGTTATTTTGCCGACCTGGCCATAGTTGATTTGAAACATCCAATGACAGTGAGCAAAGAAAATATTTTATATAAGTGTGGCTGGAGCCCTTTGGAGGGAATGCAAATGCCGGGTATTATTACACATACTTTTGTAAACGGTCATGCAGTTTATGCCTGTCCCGGCATAGGCGGGGGAAATGGCGCCTTTGATGAATCTGTGAAGGGGCAACGATTAATATTCGACAGAAAGTAATATTCAATGCTCACTATTCAATTTTCAACAATCAAAAATTAAAATTCCCCTTTAGGGGTTAGGGGTATGGAATTAGACAAAACCAGTTATTACGATCTGTCCATCTTTAATGCTGAAGAAGAATATTCTATTTTTCATAAAATTAATTTTACCACCACTTTTGGCGGAAGGGACCAGCTTAAAATACTTTTACAAAACCCTTATCACGATATAAAAAAAATAATTGCCACTCAGGATTGCATTAAGCATTTCTTAAAAAAAGAAAATCACTGGCCCGAAATAATAACCAATGGTACATTAATGGTAATTGAAAAATATTATCAATCTGCTATTGACACGATCCCGGCAGGCCATTCTATAATAAATGCCACTTATTATAAATTGTTTCATGCTCCCGATTATTCCCTGGTCAAATACTCCGTTAAGCATTTTGCAGATTTTTTACACGGGATGCAGCAACTCTGCCAGCTATTAACAGATGAAACTTGTCCCTCTCTTTTGAAAAATTTATTGGGCCGGGTAAAACAATCACTGGAAAGAGAGCGGCTAAAACCGTTGCTTACTGCAAGGGATCCTGAAAAAATTGAACGTGGAATTTTACTGGAGCTTGGTAATTATTTAAGGTATGATTTTACTGCATCAGCCGAAGAATTAATAAATATATATTACCAGCTGGATGCATATCACAGTATGGCTTCTGCCGTAAAAAAATACAACCTGAGTTTCCCTTCCTTTGAAGATTATCCTCACCCAAATATTAATGCTAAAAAACTATATCATATTCTTTTACCCACACCCGTTGCCTATGATGTGGAGTTGAACGAAGCTGCCAACTTTGTTTTTTTAACCGGTGCAAATATGGCCGGTAAGAGTACTTTTATAAAGGCAGTGGGGGTGGCTGTATATTTAGCTCATGTTGGGATGGGAGTTCCGGCAGAGGAAATGAAGCTCACTTTATTTGATGGCATACTCAGCAATATCAATGTAGTGGATAATATTATGAAA
>JACPOD010000026.1 GCA_016185185.1 Sphingobacteriales bacterium
GCTTCCGGACTAATTTTTTTGCATGAAAATATTAATAATCAGATTTAGTTCCATTGGTGATATTGTGTTGACCACACCTGTGATTCGTTGCCTTAAAAAACAAGTGCCGTATGCACAAATACATTTTGCAGTAAAAAAATCATTCTTAACAGTTGTTGAATCCAACCCATACATTGATAAAATACATGTGCTGGAAGATGATCTGCATACTCTGATTGAAGAGTTAAAACTGGAACGTTTTGATTATATCGTTGACCTTCATAAAAACGTTCGTACACTCCGTATTAAGAATGCAATGAACAAGGCAGCTGATTTTACTTTCAATAAGCTCAATATAGAAAAGTGGTTAATGACGGCATTAAAGATCAATGTACTACCTGCCAAACATATTGTTGACAGAGAGTTTGTAGCCGTAAAACATTTTCATGTGCACAATGATGGGAAAGGACTGGATTATTTTATTCCTGAAAAAGATGCCGTGAAAGAAACGGATATACCTGTATCACATATGCATGGATATATTGGCGTGGTGATTGGTGCAGCACATGCCACCAAAAAACTGCCCGTAGAAAAATTAAAAGAACTCTGTTCTAAAATAGAACACCCGATTATTCTGTTGGGCGGAAAAGAAGATGTAGCGGAAGCAAACGAAATTGCGGCACTCGATCCTATAAAAATTTATAATGCCTGCGGTAAGTTTAACCTGAATGAAAGTGCTGACCTGGTTCGTAAAGCAAAGATCATTATCCGGAAAAGAAGATGTAGCGGAAGCAAACGAAATTGCGGCACTCGATCCTATAAAAATTTATAATGCCTGCGGTAAGTTTAACCTGAATGAAAGTGCTGACCTGGTTCGTAAAGCAAAGATCATTATCTCACACGATACCGGCTTAATGCATATTGCGGCGGCTTTTAAGAAACCCATTATCTCCGTTTGGGGAAATACCATTCCGGAGTTTGGAATGTATCCTTACTATGGCGATGCGCAAATTCAAAATTCAAAATTTGAAATTCAAAATTTGCGTTGCCGGCCCTGCTCAAAGATTGGTCATGATAAATGCCCTAAGAAACATTTTAAATGTATGATGCAGCAGGATATTGATGGGATGGTAGCGAAAGTGGAGGAGTGGTTGAAGAAATAAAATTTGTCTTATTTCGTTTTGAAGGAAACGCAAGTAATGAAACTTATCGTAATAATTGGATTGCTGTCAATTCCATTTTATTCGAATGCCCAATCTGGACATAATCTGTTAACACCGAAAGATTTTAAAGCTTATCTTACGAAACCTGATATGGATAGCCTTAGTTTATCAGATTTTCTCAAATGCGATTCTTTATCAGCAAGTCCGTCCTTTCTGACAGTAAAGTATTTTAGAATTCATATTGGGGAAATTTGTGTAAACGGTGGGCCTTTTTATGAGGAGGTTGATGGAAATAAATTGAGTAGAAGACTTAAAGACATACTAAAAAAGAAATTATCCCCTTATAATCTTCATTATGTTCATATAGTATTTGATGCAATAAAAGGTAGATTTAAGAATGGGAATGAAACTTCTATTGAACCATTTTTAATAAAAGTTACAAGATGATTATTCGCCAATTTTCCTAAACCTGCTACCACAGCCTTCAAAACACTGGTACCAAACTTCAAATACTCCGTCTTTAATGGTATAGCGGCAATACCTGGGGTAGTTAAAACCAATCGTGTTACTTATTATGGTAAAAGAGCTATCTGTTACATCAGCTATCCTGCCGCTCTTTCCCCAGTTAGATACTTCATAGCTGGTTGCATACGTTGAATCTGAATTCAATATTATGGTAACGCCATTTATATTGTTCCATGCACCACCATTACCGGGACTCATGAACGATTGATACTCTTTCCATGTCCCGGGTAAAGTATTATCATATTTCCTGTCATTGTTTTTTTCACAACCAATTACAAAAACAAGTGCGGTAGCAACGGCCGATAAAAAAAGATTCTTCATTTTTCTGTCTTTATATAATGTTGACCGCATATGTTTAATTAACGTTGCATACAAAATTAAAAAAACGGATGAATAATTTCATCCGTTTTAAACTATCGTTGGCTAACCTGTCAGGTGACTTTATACCTTTTAAGATTTAGGTTGCTATGTGTCACCTGACAGGTTTTGATATTTTTATAAACTTAAAGTGCTTAAAACATTGTTCATGTTTCTTACTGCATCGGCACTTTTGTTGAAGGTAGCTTGTTCTTCTTCATTGAGTTTGTAGTCAATAATTTTTTCCCAGCCATTTCTTCCAATCACTACAGGAACACCCAGGCAAATATCTTTTTGTCCGTATTCACCATCCAGAGAAACACAACAGGGAACTACACGTTTTTCATCTCTTAAAATACTTTCTACTAAAAAAGCTCCCGCAGCACCCGGTGCATACCAGGCAGAAGTTCCTAATAAACCAGTAAGCGTTGCGCCGCCCACCATCGTATCAGACGCTACTTTCTTTAAAGTATCAGCATCAGCAAAATTGCTTACAGGCATGCCCATGTATGTTGCTAATCTTGTTAATGGAATCATGGTAGTATCACCATGGCCACCAATAACACTTGCCTGCAAATCGTTTGAAGAACAACCAAGGGCCTGGCTTAAATAGTAACGGAACCTGGCACTATCCAACGCACCACCCATACCAATCACCCGGTTCTTTGGTAAACCACTTGATTTTAACGTGAGGTAAGTCATCGTATCCATCGGGTTACTGATGATGATGAGAATTGTATTAGGAGAATGTTGTAATAAATTTTGTGTAACTGTTTTTACAATACCGGCGTTAATGCCAATCAACTCTTCACGGGTCATACCCGGTTTGCGGGGAAGACCGGAAGTTACCACACATACATCACTGCCGGCTGTTTTGCTGTAATCGTTCGTGCTGCCAACGATCTTGGTATCAAAACCTTCGATCTGGGATGTCTGCATCAGGTCCATAGCTTTACCTTCGGCCACACCTTCTTTAATATCGAGAATTACTAATTCGCTGCACAATTGTTTACGGGCAATATTATCGGCACAGGTTGCTCCCACGGCACCGGCACCCACTACTGTAACTTTCATTTTTAAAAACATTTATAAGTAAGAAAATTATTTGCGGTGCAAAGGTAGGGGAGCGGGGTGAATTAGGGAATGAGAAATTAAGAATTAGAAATAAGGAATAAGAAAGCGTACAATTTTTTCAACAAGTAAAAATGAAATGGTAATTATTTCAGTGCTTCCAGTAAGTTTTTGATGGTAGTGCCACCGTCCCAGCCTTTTACTAATTCTCCTTTCTTATTATAAACAGCAACAAAAGGTATATAATGCGCCTGGAAATAAGTGCCAAAGAAATAGAGGTCATCTTTTCCCATTTTAATGGAGGAATAATTTTCTATATGGTACTGTTCATAAAACTCTTTGATTTTATTCATAGGCAAAGGGGAGATCATTATGAATTGGGTTTTCTTAAAGTCTCCAATCTGACCGGTAAGTGTTTCTGTGAATTTCTTACAATGCTCACAATCCGGACTGAAATAAACAATAACAGTGGCAGTTTTTTTCTTCAGGTCACTTTTATAAAAAAGAGAACTGTCGGTCATCATCATTTTAAAAAAAGGGATCTTTTTGTCCATCAGGTACGGTGTCTTGCTGCTGTCAGCATCCTGGCTATGTGCCAGGGAATTCAGGAACAGGAAAAAAACGGTAACGGCATATTTCATCCCTCAAATCTAAACTTTATCAATGTTTTTTTGCTGTTAAAAAAAGGGGATCAAACAGTTTCAGCGGTAGGGCGAAGAACCGTATCTTTGCGGCCTTAATAAATTTAAAAAAACAGGCTATCAGCCAACCGCTAATAGCTAAAAGCATTTTCAAATGGCAAATACTTCAGACATCAGCCGGGGAATGATCATTAAACTTGATGGCAGTTTATACTCCGTAGTGGAGTTTGGCGAAAACAAAACGGCCCGTGCCGCCGCTAAAGTGTGGGCTAAACTAAAAGGCGTGGATAATAACCGTTCCATTGAAAAAACATGGAACAGCGGTGATAATATTTACCCCGTTCGTGTGGAAAGAAAGAGTTACCAGTATTTGTATAAAGATGATACCGGTTACAATTTTATGGATACCGAAACTTTTGAACAATTGGCCGTAAACGAAAATATGGTGGATGCCCCGCAGTTTTTAAAAGACGGACAGGAAGTAAGTATGCTCATCAATACAGAAACAGAATTACCCATGAGTGTGGAACTGCCTGATAAAATTGTTTTGCAGGTTACCTATAGTGAGCCCGGAGTAAAAGGAGATACGGCTACCCGTACTTTAAAAGCCGCCACTGTAGAAACAGGAGCTACCGTAATGGTTCCTTTGTTTGTAAATGAAGGGGAGATGATTCGGGTGAATACCAAGAGCGGGGAATATGTGGAGAGGGTGAAGTAAAATTATTCTACTTTATAGATAAGCCCAAAATCAACTGATTTTGGGCTATTTTATGTTGTTTTCACTTCATTTTGCCCTAAAAATGAAAAAATAGCCCAAATCTGAATTGGTTTTCCCTATCTTAGCCGTCCATAATTTTTATCTAACGAAAAATCTTCCAAATGGATTTTAAACAAATTCAGGAGTTGATCAAAATGGTCAACAAGTCCAACTTAAGTGAGGTAACGATTGAAGAAAAAGGGTTCCGTTTAACGATCAAGCAAAAAGAAGATAATGTAACACAGGTAATGGCTGCGGCTCCTGTATATGCACCTGCTCCGGCGCCTGCCGCCGCCCCGGCTGCAGCAGCTGCAACTCCAGCACCCGCTCCAAAAGCGGAAGCAAAAACTGATAATTTAATTACTATTAAGAGCCCGATGATCGGTACTTTCTACCGTCGTCCTTCACCCGATAAACCCATATTTACAGAAGTAGGTGATGAGGTTACTCCGGGTAAGGTAGTTTGCATTATTGAAGCTATGAAGCTCTTTAATGAAATTGAAAGCGAAGTAAAAGGTAAGATCGTAAAAGTGCTGGTAGAAGATCAGTCACCGGTAGAATATGATCAGCCTTTATTTTTAGTAGATCCCAGTTAATTTGGCAATTTGAAAATATGCTGCTTTGAAAATGAATAAACAATTTCAATATCAGCAGCGTTTAATTTTCAAATTTCCAAATCATCAAATCATCAAATCGAATTCATGTTTAAAAAAATATTAATTGCCAACAGGGGAGAAATTGCATTACGGGTAATACGTACCTGTCGTGAAATGGGTATTAAAACCGTAGCGGTTTATTCCACTGCTGATAAAGAAAGCCTCCATATAAAATTTGCAGATGAAGCAGTTTGTATTGGTAAACCTGCCGGTGCAGATTCTTATCTCAACATACCGCACATCATGGCAGCTGCTGAAATTACCAATGCCGATGCCATTCATCCAGGGTATGGTTTCCTGGCAGAAAATGCAAGGTTCTCACAAATATGTGCAGAGCATGGTATTAAATTTATAGGGCCCACGCCGGAGATGATTAATGCTATGGGTGATAAAATAACGGCTAAGGAAACCATGATAAAAGCAGGCGTTCCTGTTGTGCCGGGTGGTGGTGGTTTATTGCAGAGTGTGGAAGAAGCAAAAGTGTTAGCAAAAGAAATTGGCTATCCTGTAATATTAAAAGCAACGGCCGGTGGTGGTGGTAAAGGTATGCGCCTGGTATGGGAAGAAAGTGAAGTAGAAAAAGCATACAGTACCGCTAAAGCAGAAGCTGCTGCATCTTTTAAAAACGATGGTATCTATATGGAAAAATTTGTGGAAGAACCACGCCATATTGAGATACAGGTTGCCGGTGACCGTTATGGAAAAGTTTGTCACTTAAGTGAAAGAGACTGTTCCATTCAGCGTCGTCACCAAAAACTGGTGGAAGAATCACCCTCTCCTTTTATGACTGCTGAGTTAAGGGAACGTATGGGCGAAGCAGCAATTAAAGCAGCCAGCGCCATTAATTATGAAAGTGTGGGAACCATTGAGTTCCTTGTTGATAAGCACCGTAACTTCTATTTCATGGAAATGAATACGAGGATACAGGTGGAACATTGCGTTACAGAAGAAGTAACCAATTTCGATCTGATTAAAGAGCAAATAAAAATTGCGATGGGTGAACCCATCAGCGGTCAAAATTATATACCGGAAGGACATGCGATCGAATGCCGCATCAATGCAGAAGATCCTTACAATGATTTCCGTCCTTCACCGGGCAGAATTAATGTATTGCATCAGCCGGGTGGCCATGGTATCCGTATTGACTCGCATGTGTATGCTGGGTATGTTATCCCTCCTTACTACGATTCAATGATCGCCAAGATCATTGCTGTGGCAAGAACCAGGGAAGAAGCCATTAATACCATGAGCCGTGCACTGGCAGAATATGTGATAGAGGGTGTGAAGACAACCATTCCTTTTCACCAGCAACTGATGAAAGATGAAAATTTCCGCAAAGGAAACTTTACCACTAAGTTTTTGGAATCCTTCCAGTTAAAATAATTTGTATTGACATGAGAAAAACAAGGCCTCTTCTTTTGAAGGGGCTTTATTTTTTTATCCGCACCTGCATGGCATAGTGGTATGTATCCAGCGGTGTAAAAACAATCTTTTCTTTTGGAACAAAAGACAGGTAATGATATAATTTTTCTTTGGTAAAGCGTTGCGACCAGAAACGTTCTTTCGTAGCCGTGAAACTATCGTCCTTAGAAGTAATGACGGACATTCCTATTTTGGCATAGAAATCTTCCTGTTTTTTCCGGGTGTTGTCGTTATCAATATAACAGGCGCCGATCACCACTTCACCTCCATCATTTAGTAACTGGTATGCATTAAAAAAAATAGATTGAAATTTTTTATTTTCCGTGAGGTCGAGTTTTATCCCGGAGTCTTTATAAGTTTCAAAAGGGAAATCATCCGGGTAAAAATTACCGGCGGTAAACCAGGTGGTGATGACAAGATCGTATTTTCTTTTCCATTCATTTAGGTTGATGGCATCAAAAAAATGAACAGTTACTTTATCCTGTATGTTTAGGGAACGGATCACTTCATTGGAAATATCGATGCAGGGCATGGCATTATCCGTACCATCATACTGACCGATCATATCCCACATGTCTTTAACGCCGCTCAGGTGCCGGGCAATACGGGCATTGCCAATACCAATATCTAATATGGAAAGGGGAGATTGTTTGGCAGCATAAATTTCTGTGATCACTTTTTTTAGTTCAATGAATTCTGCCCACTGTGCCTGTATCTGTTCTTCGGGGAGATGGCTGGTATCAAAAGATTTTTTTACCGTATTCTCGTTATCATACATTTCCATGCGGGAAATTTTTGGCAATAGTACAAATTTTCAACTATACTGATTAATTGCTGAGGTATTGTTGATCGGGTGATTGGTAATTGTAAAATATTTTTTACACTAACAATCTCCATATTCTTGCAAAAACGATTATAATTGCTAGTAGACTTAATGAAATAGCTATATAAAGATGCCTTTTTCTATCTGGCGACTTGATGCTAAACATTGCTAAAGTAAATGAAATAATCCCTAAAAAAATAACATAATATTGATATCCAAATTGAAATAGTTCTTTAATTCCAAAAAGTAATTGAGTTTTTCTATCAACTCTTATGTATTCTTTTGCTATTTGATAATTAACAAGCAAGGAAATAGCTATAGAAACAACACTAATTATAATAGAAGCTATTATAAAATTATTTCTTCTTACTTGGTTCATTAAAAAAGAATGATGTGTTAGAAAAGTGTTGATTTTTGATTAAAGAGCCAAAAATGATAAGTGCCAATACTTGAGTATATTAAATCCTATCTAAACCTCTCACTCACCACCATCTCCTTACTCCCCGCAGTATAAACATAAAATCCTTCACCAGCTTTTACGCCTAATTTGCCAGCAGTAACCATGTTCACCAATAAAGGACAGGGGGCATATTTAGGATTTCCAAACCCATCGTGCAGTACTTTTAATATGGCCAGACAAACATCCAGTCCAATAAAATCAGCTAACTGTAATGGTCCCATCGGGTGGGCCATGCCGAGTTTCATTACTGTATCAATTTCTTCCACACCAGCAACGCCTTCGTACAAACTGTAGATGGCTTCGTTGATCATCGGCATCAAAATGCGGTTGGCAATAAAGCCAGGATAATCATTTACCACACAGGGTACTTTTCCAAGGTTCTTACTTAGCTCTACTATTGTATCCGTCACTTCTTTTTTAGTAGCATAACCATTAATGATCTCCACCAGTTTCATCACCGGTACAGGGTTCATAAAATGCATTCCTATAACCAGCTCTGGTCTTTTGGTAACAGCTGCAATTTTTGTAATGGAAATAGAAGAGGTATTGGTGGAAAGTATGCAACCTGCCGGTGCTGCCTCATCCAGTTGTCTGAATATTTTTAATTTAAGTTCTGTATTTTCTGTTGCAGCTTCTACCACTAACTGCGCATTTTTTACACCGGCTGCTACATCTGTATTCACCGTAATATTGGCAAGCGCTGCATTCTTTTGTTCTTCGGTAATACTTCCTTTGGATAACTGGCGGTCAAGATTTTTGCTGATCGTTTGTATGGCTTTATCCAGTTGCGCTGCATTTACATCTATAAGTGTAACCGGGTAACCACTTTGTGCAAATACATGTGCGATGCCATTACCCATTGTGCCGGCTCCAATAACTGAGACTGTCTGAACCATGATTTACGGGATTTATCTGATTATGTTGAAATAGTTGTTTATGAAATACAAAAGTAGGTTTATGCTTTTACTGCAAAAACAAACTTGCAATCAAAATATTTTCTATATTTCAGCTCTGATTAAATGAGCTTTTACCTCTAAACCCCGGCGCCAATGCGCAGCGTACAGGCACAAATTGAAATAAAAACATCCCCATTGCGGATCATCCAGGCATTTTTAGATGCAGAAGACCTGCGTCGCTGGTGGGGGGTAGCCCGTTCGCTGGTACAACAAAAACCCGGCGGAATGTGGGTGCTTGCCTGGGAAGTTACTTCCAGCGGTATGAAATATGTTACCTCGGGTATTATTGAAACAGTACATGCTGACGGTTATTTAAAGATCACACACCTGGTTTACCTGCATCCGCAAAAACATATATTGGGCCCCATGGAAATGGAAATAAATGTGCAGGCTATTGATGCTAATACCAGTTTATTAAGAGTAGAACAATCGGGCTATTTATTTGGCGGCGATTGGGATTGGTATTATGAAGCGGCGGCACAGGGATTTCCGCATTCATTAAACTTATTAAAAACGTATTTGGAGAAGGGTTCTTAGTTGGTGTATTTACTTCTTCTTAAAATCTCCCCGCTTCCATGCTTTTATAAACTCACTCCAGGCGGCAGGGTTTAATAAATTAATAGGAGGTTGCTGACCTGCATAATAAAGTTTTTGAGCCTGCTGGCGTAACTGCCTGTTAACGGCTTCTCTTCCATCTGCCGGCAATACTGATGCCAGTGCACGAAGGGTAGCAGCATCATTATTTTTTCTTGCAATCGCTATATCATCATCGGGAACTGGCGTATTTACAAAATCCCTTTCAAACTGCTCTCTTGTGGGTCGTTGCTTTATAATAGTGGCGGGTAAATAAACAGTATCTGCCACCATTAACTGAATGAGGCTGTACTGATTGCCCTGTATATTTTTAGCTATAGATACCGTAACCGGCTTGTAACTCACATGGGTAAACTCCACCACATCACCTTTAAGTACAACGATTGAAAATACCCCCTGGTTGTTGGTGATGGTTCCCCTGTTTTGTCCTTTTATCATGATGGTGGCGCCGGGTATTGCTTTCAGGCTATCACTGGTCATAACTACCCCATAAAGCTGAACCACAGAGTCCTGCATGGTTTCAAATTGTGCGAGTACTGATTTGGGTACAAAAAAAAGCAGCAATAAAAGGTATCGTAGAAATTTGTTCATCCGGTCAAAAATAATGGTATTACCCGAATGAGTAAACAATTACGGCTGCGAATGGTTAAATTTGCGGCCTGATATTTCTTTTTTAACAAATTATTGAAATGACTGAGCAAAAAATACTGGAAGCGCTGAGCAATGTACAGGAGCCCGACCTTGGCAAAGACCTTGTTACGCTAAACATGGTAAAGGATATTGTAATTGATGGTAACAATGTTTCTTTTACCGTTGTGTTAACAACACCGGCTTGCCCCTTAAAAGATATGATCCGTAATGCCTGTATCAACGCCGTAAAATTGTTAGTGAAAAAAGAAGCTGATGTTACGGTAAATTTTACTGCTAATACCAGCAGCAACCGTAAAGATGCTGCTACTATTTTGCCTAAAGTAAAAAATATTATTGCGGTGGTGAGTGGTAAAGGTGGTGTAGGTAAATCAACTGTAAGTGCAAACCTTGCATTAGCATTAGCGCAGGGTGGCGCAAAAGTTGGTTTGATGGACGCTGATATTTACGGACCAAGTGTTCCGATTATGTTTGGCATCCGTGGCCAAAGACCGGTGATGATGGAGATTGAAGGAAAAGGGATGATTGTGCCGATTGAAAAGTTTGGAATAAAACTGATGAGTATCGGTTCATTGGTTGATGATAAGAACGCAGTAGTATGGCGTGGTCCGATGGCAAGCAGTGCCATCCGCCAGTTCGTTACGGAAGTATTGTGGGAAGAACTGGATTATTTAATTATTGATATGCCACCGGGTACTGGTGATATTCATTTAACATTAGTGCAAACAGTTCCCGTTACAGGGGCAATCATTGTTACTACTCCGCAGGATGTTGCTTTGGCTGATGCAAAGAGAGCAGTTGCTATGTTTGGACAGGCACAAATAAAAGTTCCAATCATTGGTTTAGTGGAGAACATGAGTTATTTTATTCCGGCAGAGTTACCCGATAATAAATATTACATCTTTGGTAAAGATGGGGGCAGGCGTTTGGCAGAAGAATATGATATTGCCTTCCTGGGGCAAATTCCATTGGTACAAAGCATAAGGGAGGGTGGTGATAGTGGATTGCCCATAATGATGAGTGAAGATAAAATTACCCGTAAAGCATTTGAAGATTTTGCCGGATTAGCTGCACGGAGTATTGCCATGCGGAATGCACAATACCCATCAACAAAGCCGTTGGAAGTTTTTAGTTCTTAGTTTTAAATTCTTAGTTCTTAGTTCTTAGTTCTTAGTTCTGGGTTCTTGGTTCTGTTTTTTTGTTGCTTATCTGTCTTTAAACTTTGCACCTTTAAATTCCGCTTGTTTAAATAGTTTATTAAACCTATCAGCATCTTTTGTATTTCTTCTGCAATTGAGTAGAGGCTGTTTAGTTTTTCTTCCGGAATATAATGCCGGTCAAATATTCTGTACAGCTGTGATTGCGATTCGCAAACAGAACCATGAGCTATTTCAAGAAACTGAATGAATTCTTTATTCCCCCCTCTGCCAAAACCTTCAGCAATATTGTCCATAACTGAACCACTGGAATTATTAATTTGATCTCTTAATTTAAAATCTGTTTTAAGGCTTGTTTCTGTACAAATAACAAATATTTTCTTACAAAAAAATCTTGCTTTTTGCCAAACTTCAACGTCTTCAAATTTTTTAAAAGTAGCCAAATGAAAACGTTTAATTATACTCAAACAATAAAACTTAGAACTTAAAACCCAGAACTAAGAACTAAAAACTCAAAACATTCAATAATAGTACTTCCATCCATAAGCCTGGTAAATCTTTTTGGGTGAATAGATATTACCTTCTTTGATGGTTAGATAAATGTTACGGATGTCTTTAATATTTTTCTTTGGATCGCCATCAATTAAAATAAGATTAGCGATTTTACCTGCTTCAATGGTTCCATACTTATCCAGCATGTTATATTGTTTTGCCGGAAAATAAGTTGCCATTCTTAATACATCGTAATTAGGTATTCCTATTTCACTGTAAATTTCTAATTCATGCTGAAGGATGCCACCATCGGTGCCTGAAAGAATGGTGATGCCATTATCATACAAAGCCTTTAATAATTTCTTCATCACTTCGTAAGAATGTGCATAGGATTTTGCATAGGATTCATCATCAATAAATCCACCCGTCATCGCATTTCTTTTATCATTTGCAGCCATGTATTTTGCAATGGGTACAAACGCTTTGGCAATTTTACCCGGCATATCGGTAAACATGTTCTCAAAAATGTTGATGGTTGGGTCAACGGAAATATTCTTATCGTTCATCTTCTGAATAAAACTTTTTACAACATCACTATTAACATCAATAGTATTTCCTTTTTTGCCAACCAGTTTAAAACGGGTCATATTTCTTGTATCCACTGTATCTCCAAAAAAGTTTAGCATCAGCATATTCAAATGTGTTACTTCATTGTAACCGGCATCAATTGCCTGCGAAGCCGTCATAAAAGCCGGTATATGTCCGCAAACCCGCATGCCCAAACTATGTGCTTTATCTGCCAATGGTTTTACCCATTCAGGATTAATAGAACTGTAGAGTTTTATTTGCTGGCATCCTTTGTCGTGATATTTCTGCACCCATTGCAAACCTTCATCCAGTGAATTTATTAATGCTCCGGTGGGTGCTGCAAATTCACCTGCTTTATCAATAAAACCGGAAATAACATTTATTTCCGGCCCAAGTATGCTGTCTTCTTCAATTCGCTTTTTAAGGTTCCATAATTCATCACCATTGCCCATATCTCTTAAGTTGGTAACACCCTGTGCAATCATTTGCGGACCAGCTTCCATAAAAAAGTGACCATGCATTTCCCATAAGCCAGGCATTAAAAATTTATTGGTGCCATCAACTATTTTATATCCTGCAGGTATTTTGATAAAAGAAGAGTTTCCCACTTTCTCGATGAGATTGTTTTTTATTAATACCGTTCCATTGATGAAAGTGCTTCCTTCGGCAGCATTAAATACCGTGACATTTTTTATAGCAATCCCATTAGAATATTTTTCAGTGGCTGCTGCTGATAAATCAGTATAGAATTTTTTCTCAAACACTTTTTGAACTGACAGTAATTCATCAATGTTTTTTTCAAATCCTTTTTTGATAACCGACATCCAGTCGCTTAAACTGCCAAAGAAATTGCTGTTAACATCATACCATGTGTAAAATGGAGGTCCGCCCAACCCGGAAAAGCCGATTAACTGGATAGAAAGTTTACTGTTGTTATCATCAGTAACCGTTACTTCTTTTACTACTTTGAATTCAAGATTTCCGGAAGGGAGAATGCTGATTTTTTTGGTGGGCGACTGTTTAAGCAGTTTTAATATTAACTCATTTTCAGCCGGTGTTCCGTTTATGTTTGAATACACTTCTCCTTTATAGGGAACCGTTTCATTTTCAAATTTATTTTTCCAGGAAGCTTTGCTTTTTTTTACTTCAAATCTTTCATCCACTTTAGTTTTATAATAATCTACACCAGTAATATGCTGCGTAATAATATTCCCTTTCGCATTGGTTGTGATGTGCGAGTTGATAGATGGGCCACGGCCACGGTCATTATACTCGTAGTGATAATAGAAATCATTACTGCCGTTTTTCCACGTAAGTTGCTTGCCCACAGGTTTGCCGAACCTTACTGCATTATAATAAGTGGTATCCTGTGCGGGGCAAAAATTAACAATGACCAGTGTAATAAACGAAAGAAGCAGTTTCATATTAGTTGGTTTATGCACAAAAGGTAGGAAGTTTTTCAGAATCTGCTTTTATTTCCTTTCATACTTTTTCTGCTTCCATCTCTGGGCTATTAATTAACTTCGCCGCATGTACAGTTTGCCTTACTTCAAAGAAAATGATGCGGCCGTGGTGCTGCAATTTATAAAGGATAATCCTTTTGCTTTTTTATGTGGTGTGGATAAGGATAATAAGCCTGTTGCATCGCAGATACCGGTTTTTATTGATGAGAGAGATGGAAAGTTATTTCTCACCGGTCATATTATGCGGAGCACAGACCATCATAAAGCATTTGAAGTAAATCCAAATGCACTGGCGGTTTTTACCGGTGCACATACTTATGTAAGTGCAGGCTGGTACACGGAACCTAAACAGGCAAGTACCTGGAACTATATGAGTGTGCATGCAAAAGGTGTATTGCGTTTTTTGAGTTATGATGAATTGCTGGAAGTATTAAAAAGAACTACCAATCATTTTGAAAACAACCCGCATTCACCGGCTAATTTTGAAGCATTGCCTGAAGATTATGTGCATCGTCTTGCCAAAGCTATTATTGCATTTGAAATAGAAGTTAAAGAAATGGATAATGTATTTAAGCTGAGTCAGAACAGAGATGAAAAAAGTTATCACAACATCATGCATAAATTACAGGAGCAGAAAGGAGATGGGGAGGTGATTGCAGAAGTGATGAGCAGAAGAAAAGACATGCTGTTCGATACTTCAGAATAACTGCTCCTTTTATAAGTTTATTTTGTAATTTTATAGAAATCGTTTCGTATGTCAGTTATAAAAATCCCGTTATTATTTATTGGCTCTAAAGGAGAGAAAAACCTGTACACTCTTTTTGATAGCGGGGCAAATCTTTCCTGTGTGCATCCCGAATTTGTAAAAGACGTAGCTGAAGCTCAACACCTGGGGAGAATAAGAAAGATTTCTACAGCCAGCGAGGGGCATTTTATAGAAGTAAGTTATCGGGTGGTTTTAGATTTTTATATTAATGATGTATTATTAAGTGATGAATTTTTGGTAGTGCCGGGTTTAAGCGAAGAAGCTATCATCGGCGCAGCTACTTTACAAAAATGGAGGATCAAACTAAATTTTGAAGACGATAAAGTGGAGGTTGATCCTAAAGTAGCAAAACTTCAGTTGATTTAATATCTTGCCTCAATGCAGTTTCAAAATACTATTCAATTTTCTCAATCTTTAGATGAACAGGATGTATTAAGAAAGTTTCGTAATGAATTTATTATTCCTGTAGAGAACGGGAAAGAGCAAATTTATTTTTTAGGAAATTCTCTCGGACTACAACCCAACCAAACTGCTGCTTATATTCAAAAGATATTAGATGGCTGGTCAAAACACGGTGTAGAATCTTTTTTTATGGGCGATGACCCATGGATGGATTATCATGCGCATCTCACTAAAACATTTTCAATCATATTGGGAGCAAAGCCATCAGAGATTACAGTGATGAACAATCTTACGGTGAATCTGCATTTGATGATGGTGAGTTTTTATCGTCCGCAGGGAAAAAGAAATAAAATTATTTGTGAAGGCAAAGCTTTTCCCAGTGACCAGTATATGTTGGAATCGCATATCAAACATCATGGCTTTAATCCTGATGAGGCGCTGATTGAAATCAATTCACGGGATAGAGAACATTGCTTGCATACAGAAGATATTCTGCAAGCCATTGATGAGCATAAAGATGAACTGGCATTAATCTTATTTGGTGGCATCAACTATTATACCGGCCAGGTTATGGATATGAAAACAATTACTGAAGCCGGGCACAAAGCCGGAGTAAAAGTTGGTTTTGATTTGGCGCATTGTGCCGGTAATATTCCATTGCAATTACATGAATGGGATGTTGATTTTGCCTGCTGGTGTAATTACAAGTATTTGAATTCAGGTCCCGGTGCTGTGGGTGGTGCTTATGTGCATGAACGGTTTCATACAGACAAAAACATTAATCGTTTTGCCGGTTGGTGGGGTTATAAAAAAGAAACCCGTTTCAAAATGGAAAAAAGGTTTCAGCCAATAACATCAGCTGAAGGATGGCAACTGAGTACTCCGCACATGATGTTGTGGGCGGCCGTTCGGTCTTCTATGGATATTATTGAAAGAGCCGGATGGGACAGAATGCAGAAGAAAAGAAAATCATTGAATGCTTATTTATGGTTTGTGCTGGATGAAATCAATGCTTCACAAAAAGAAAAGCAAATTGAATTTATTACCCCAAGAGAAGAAGAGCAGCATGGATGCCAGGTATCGATGCTGATGCTGCAGAAAGGAAAAGAAGTATATGATAAATTGATGAGCAACGGCATTTATGTGGACTGGCGGGAGCCGAATGTAATCCGGTTGGCACCTGTTCCATTGTATAATACATTTGAGGAAGTCTGGAAATTTGGTAATACTTTGCATTTAATTTTACAAGGAGATATATAATGAATCGTCAACAACTGGTTGAGCAAATTTTCAAAAAACAATCTTACCTCTGTGTGGGATTAGATACAGACATTGCTAAAATTCCTAAGCATTTATCATCACACCCCGACGCAATATTTGAATTCAATAAACAAATCATTGATGCTACGAGAGATTTATGTGTAAGTTATAAAATCAATACCGCTTTTTATGAAGCATTAGGATTGAAAGGATGGGAGGCAATGGAGAAGACGGTTAATTATATCGGTAATGAACATTTTAAAATTGCGGATGCTAAAAGAGGCGATATTGGTAACACTTCTTCACAATATGCCAAAGCTTTTTTAGAAACACTTCCTTTCGATTCCATCACCGTCGCTCCATATATGGGTGAAGACAGTGTAAAACCATTTCTGCAATATGAAGGTAAATGGGCGATTGTACTTGGTTTGACTTCCAATAAAGGTGCTAATGATTTTGAGCTCAAACAAATCATCACCGAAAATGGCGAAGAACATTTAAGAGCGGAGTATTTGTATGAAAGAGTTTTAAGAACGGTTGCTCACTGGGGTTCACCGGATAATTTAATGTTTGTAGTAGGCGCCACGCAAGCAGAAGAGTTTGTGAATATTCGCTCCATTACACCCAATCATTTTTATTTAGTTCCCGGTGTAGGTGCACAGGGCGGAAGTCTAAAAGATATTTCAGAGAAAGCAATGATAAAAGATTGCGGCATATTAGTAAATGCCAGTCGTGCTATCATTTATGCATCAGAGAAAGAAGATTTTGCTGAGGAAGCAAGAACTATTGCCCAGCAATACCAATATGAAATGAAAGGATACTTGCCCCCTGCCCCTAAAGGGGTGTTATGAAATTAATTGTGGAATTATTTTTTCTGAAAGTTTGATTGCCCACTTTGAGTATTCTTTATCGGAAGGATGTAGTTTATCAGCAGCTAAAAATGCTTCTTTATTCCCGTCGTTTCTTTGTGAAGGGGTGATGTTGATGAAATGACTTCCGTAATTTAATGCCGCAGATTCGCAGATTTGATTATATGCGTCTATTTCAGTTGCAATTTGCTTTTGATTTCTTTCAGCAGCAAAGGGCGTTACTCCCCAATCAGGAATGGATAGGACTATTACTTTTTCAGCATTTTCACCGGATAAGTGTATTGCTTTCTTCAATAAAAAATCAAAATCATTTTTAAAACCCTCAATGGATAAGCCACGATATTGATTATTGACACCAATTAACAAGGTGACAAAATCATATTGTTTTTCTAATTGTGTATGAATTAAATGTTCCGCTAATTCAAATGTTGTCCAGCCTGTTTTAGCAATAATTTCAGGTGCATGAAAATGTAAACCTGCTTTGCGGAGTAGTTGAATAGTTTGGTAAGGAAAACTTTCATGCAAAGGAACTAATTCCCCAATGGTATAACTATCGCTCAGGCAAAGCAATGTGTTTGTCATAATACAAAATTAGGAAAGTCATAAGCTATTAGCTTCAGGCTACAAGCAAAACAACCACAAACTACAAACCACAAACCATAAACTTATTCGGGTTTTCCCGGTTTAAAACTTCCCATTGGTGCCGTGTACCAGGGATGAATATCGTATGCTAATCTTCCCGCAGCAATGGCAGGATCTGTATCGAGCAGTTTCTTTACTTCTTCTTCTGTTTCACAATCGAAAATAAAAATGACCCGCCAGTTACCATCATCACCAAACGGACCGGCAACTTTTAATTTTCCTTCTTTGTACAAACGGCCTATGTTTGCCATATGACCTTCCTGTAGTTTAGCGGCAGTAACAGAATCCTGTGAACGGTTAGTTCCTTTCAATAACATTACCAAATAATATTTCCGTATTTGCTCTTCAGGATTCTTTTCTTTTTTAGCTGTTTGTTGTGCTGTGCCTGCTATTGCGAAAAGCAAAACGACAGATAATAATGCGGCCGGTAGTGAATGTTTCATAATTGAAATATAAAAAAAGATTCTGTTTCAGTAAAACAAGAAAGGATGAAACTATACTATTCAATGATGGCTGTAAATAAAAAGTGTCCAACATCCCGTTGAACCCCCTTATTTACGACTTGTATGTACTTGTTACTTTGCGAATAGCAAAAGGAAGTGATGTGCAAAAAATATACAATATCTTATTTAAAGATACTATCACAAAGATTTGCACAATAAATTCCGGCCTGTTTATCGCAATAGCTTTTACTAAGGCCTGCATCTGAACATCCGCCATAGTACTGTACATAGCAATTAGTTTTGCATGTTAAACCTGGATCAGTAACACCGCCATTAATGTTTTTCATTTCATTTCTTGAGAGTGGTTCACCAATTAATTTAATTTTTTTCATGTTTAATTAACTAAAGTTTAAAAGTTGTTATGCTATAAAGCTATTGCAATTAAAATAAAAAATTGAATTTTTAAGGTTGTAAAATACAACCACGGTTGGTATCTTTTTAGGACTTAAGATATTTTTATTGTACCAAAGCTGGATTTTACTTTAATTCTTACATCACCATTACCAATCTTACCGGAATATTTATGGTCAAACTTTGGTCCATGGTCATCATCATCTTCTTTTTCTTCTTCTATTTTGGCACTGGAATGATTTTTAAAATCTCCAAAGCTTGTTTTGATATCAAATTCAGCAGAAATGTCTTTTGATAATTCCAATTCTATAGTTGAATACGAATTATACAACTTTAGCCCTTTTAAAGTATTATCAAGATTGATGTAAGCACCAGCACCAAATTCAAAATTTAAGATTATGTTTCCTGACAGATGGTGTAGCTTTACTTTTTCAGTTGAAAAACTAATTTTCACTTCGCCGCCGTTTATGTGTTCAATATCACCCTTACCAAACTCCACACTTACTTCTTTGTTGTTGCTGAGCTTACCACATTTCAAACTTCCGAATTTGCTGGCAATTTCTGCTTCACCGGTTAAATCAGGTACAATCATAGAGCCAAATGAATTCATTGCTTCTATAGGGTTACCCGCCGGCATATATACAATCATATTTATTTCCATGCTGGTACTGTAACTTTTATGCTTGCTTTTACTTTTGTTGTTATCATTGTCATCGTCGTCATCATCGCCATTTTCGTTGTCGTTATTATTATTGTTTTTATTTTTCCAGTTACCTCTTTTATCATTCATGCTGGTTCTGAAGTAAACACTATTAGCTTCTTTGCCTTCTTCAAACTTAATATTGTCTAACAATTGTTTTGCCCTTTCTTCTGTGTTGGCTTTAACTGTTATATCCACATCTACCTTTACTTCGCTCTTATCCCAGGTAATGATTTTCATTTCACCAAAGGAATTTTCCAGTTTAATTTTAGTGCTGGCAGAAACGGGATAACTTTTAGAATAGTTTTTCTTCTTCTCTACTTTAAAGTCACCATCATCATGTGCTTTTACTAATGCGGGAGCAAATAATAAGGCTGAAAAAAGCAAGTACAAAGGGCCATTTTTAAATTGTTTTAGAGATTTCATTTGCTTTATCTTTTTTAGTTTTATTTAATTGACGCACCACCTTTAATTGTTCGTTTAATAAGTCGATTTGCCATTGCAGATTTACAATCATTTTTTCAAGTAGTACTTCCTTGTTAGGATTCGTCTTCATCTCATCTTTCAAATCATTGTAAGACTTATCCAGTTTGCTGTAATCTGCCACAAAATGCTCGTACAATTCGGGGCTGTATTTTTTAATCGTTATTAATTGCTTTTGTTTGTTATGTATGATTTTGGTAAAATGGACCAACACACCCATTTCATCATCTGCTTCTGTATTTTCATTTTTAGGGATATTGTTGCTGGCAAGCTCTGCTGGTTGCTGTTGTGGTGTTTCAGTGCCTTCAGCAGGTAGTTGTTTTGCTGTTGAAGTTTCTGGTGTAACAGCAGTAACATTTGTTTTAGGTTGCTCAGTTGTTTTTGCTACGGTGTCTTCAGTTGGGTTATCCGTATTCTTGTTAATCATTTTAATTGTTATCAAACCAACTGCTAAAATAACTGCTGCAGCTGCCGCCATCTTCACCCATCTCATTTCTATTACGAGTGATTTTCCTGCAGTGCTGCCACCTGCGTTAAAATTTCGGCGCACAGTTTTTTTGGGTTGAATTTGCTGTTCTATCTTATCCCACAAACCAGCCGGAACAGGCGCATCATCAAATTCATCCCGGTTATTTTTTACAAACCCTTCCAGTTCATTACTCGTGTTATCCATGTTACTCATAGCATTACTCTTTGTTTTAACTGTTGTAACAATTTTTGTTTTGCTCTCATGTATTGTGTGCGGGCCGTGCTGTGCGAAATATTCAGCGTGGTGGCCACTTCTTCGTGACTGTAATCTTCCAGTAAATACAAACTGAGGACGGTTCTGTAGCCTGCCGGTAAATCATTGATCGCCTTTTTTACTTCATCTACTTTAAATTCAAACTCTGCTTCGTTTATCGGTTCGTCATCACTCAGGTTGGTATGTACATTATCAATATCCAGTACGTTTATTTTTTTCCGTTTAATGCTGTTGATGGATTTATTCACCACTATCCTTTTTAACCAGGCCCCAAAACTGCTTCGCCCTTCAAATCCGCCGATGTGTTTAAAAGCATCTATAAAAGCTTCCTGTATCACATCTTCTGCTTCGGCTGTATTGTTTACGATACGCAGGCTGGTATTGTACATAGCCTTTGCATATTTGTTATACAATTGTCTGTAGCTCGTGGCATCACCCTGCTTGCATCGTTCTACCAATTCGTCGTAATAATCTGTCTTAGTAAGCTCCAATCGTCTGGTTTTATTCGGTTTACAGTATAAGGACATCCACTTACATGGACTGTTGCATAAAAGGTCGAACATTTTTTTCAGGATAGGAAATTTTAGTGAAAGTCCGGAAGTCGGGAAGACCGAAAGTCCGGAAGAAAACCCTGTTTATATTAATATGATAAGCTTTCTTTGCTGCTTACATTCTTTCCTTAAACTCTTTCCTTAATTCTTTCTTTCGGACTTCCCGACTTTTCCGACTTTCGGACTATGGTCCACAGAATTACCGAACGTACAAGTGAGTGACACAACAGGTGATGCTATGAAAAACTGATGCTGGTATCAAAAAAACAACACATATAACAGCAGAAATTTTAGGCTAAAAGAAGGGCTTCTTGCTATCTTTGCGCCACTTAAAAACGATTTGCTATGGCCGCACGGACAGATTTATTTCAAAGCCCCGATTACTTTAATGTAGATGAATTACTCACCGAAGAACATAAACTGATACGGGAAACCGTGAGGGCTTATGTGAAGAAAGAAATCAGTCCCATTATTGAAGATTATGCTCAAAGGGCGGAGTTCCCGGTACTAATTGTAAAGCAGATGGGTGAGTTGGGTTGCTTTGGCCCAACCGTACCGGTGGAATATGGTGGCGGCGGATTAGATTACATAAGTTATGGTTTAATGATGCAGGAATTAGAAAGGGGCGATAGTGGTGTACGTTCTACTGCATCGGTGCAGGGTTCGCTGGTGATGTTCCCCATCAATGCTTATGGCAGCGAAGTACAAAAGAAAAAATATTTGCCCAAACTGGCGAGTGGCGAATGGCTGGGTTGCTTTGGATTAACAGAACCTAACCATGGCAGCGACCCCAGCAGCATGCTCACTAATTTTAAGGATGCGGGCGACCATGTAATTTTGAACGGCGCCAAAATGTGGATTAGCAATGCGCCTTTTGCACAAGTGGCTGTAGTGTGGGGCAAAAATGAAAATGGTGAGATACAGGGATTGATTGTAGAAAGAGGGATGGAAGGTTTTAGTACACCCACCACGCATGGTAAATGGAGTTTGCGGGCCAGTGCTACCGGCGAACTGGTTTTTGATAATGTAAAAGTTCCCAAAGAAAATATATTACCGGGTGTAAAAGGATTGAAAGGACCATTGAGTTGTTTAACCAAAGCCCGTTATGGTATTGCCTGGGGTGCTGTGGGTGCGGCGATGGATTGTTATGACACGGCTCTTCGATACAGTAAAGAGAGAGTACAGTTTGATAGACCTATTGGCGGTTTTCAATTGCAACAAAAGAAACTGGCTGAAATGGTTACTGAAATTACTAAAGCACAGTTGCTCAACTGGCGTTTGGGTGTATTGATGAATGAAGGAAAAGTGACACCCCAGCAAGTAAGCATGGCCAAGCGAAATGCCTGCGAAATTGCAGCCGATATTGCCCGCAATGCAAGACAGATGCTGGGTGGTATGGGTATTACCGGTGAGTACAGTATCATGCGTCATATGATGAATCTTGAAAGTGTGATCACTTATGAAGGTACACATGACATTCATTTGCTGATTACGGGTATGGATGTTACAGGGTTTAATGCGTTTAAGTAAGTTAAAAGGTTTAATGGTTTAAAAGTTTAAGGGTTTATTGACAGGAAGTAAATAATAGCAGCACAACTTTTTTATGCTGATTATTCATTTGCTAAATATTATACCATGCAGATTATTGCTTTTACCCAACCTTACCAGCAGCAGGTTATTGATTTAATACTTTCCATACAGGTGGGGGAATTTTCTGTTCCCATTACTGCTGAAGCACAACCTGATTTAAAAATCATTCCGGAGTTTTATCAAAAACAAAACGGCAATTTCTGGATTGCTGTGGATGACAATGATAAAGTGATTGGCACCATTGCGTTGGTTGATTTTGGTGATGCTTCTGTTGCTTTGCGAAAGATGTTTGTACATAAAGACTGGCGGGGGAAAGATAAAGGAGTAGCACAGCAATTACTTAATATTGTTTTTAATTGGTGTAAAGAAAGAAATGTTCAACATATTTATTTAGGAACGATAGAACGCCTGCATGCTGCCCGGCGGTTTTATTTAAAGAATGGATTTGTGGAGGTGCCTAAAGCATCTTTGCCTGCGTCTTTTCCTTTGATGGCGGTGGATACACTGTTTTATAAATATTCGTTTTAACTAGTATGTGATTATTTGATATTGATTCCGTAACAATATTTTTATACTGGTATATTTGCTATTCAATTATTTAACAGAGAAACGGATGGTTGCTGCTTTAATTATAACTGTTTTTATACTGGGATACCTTGCCATTGCATTTGAACATCCCTTAAAATTAAATAAAGCAGCATCGGCATTAATGACCGGGGTAATTTGCTGGACAATTTATATTGTTAAAAGCGAAACACCTCAGGATATTACAGGACAACTGCTGCATCACCTCGGTGAAATAGCTTCTATACTCTTTTTTTTATTAGGCGCTATGACCATTGTTGAATTAATTGATTCGCACAATGGCTTTGAGATCATCACCCAAAAAATTAATACCAACAGTAAAAGCAAATTATTTTTTATAATAACAGTACTTACTTTTTTTCTTTCCGCCCTGTTGGATAATTTAACCACAGCAATAGTGATGACATCACTCTGTTCTAAACTATTGAGCAAAAAAGAAGACCGGCTATGGTTTTGCGGAATGATTATAATTGCGGCTAACACCGGGGGAGCATGGTCACCTTTAGGAGATGTTACTACTACCATGCTATGGATTGGCGGACAGATTACTGCATTAGCAATTATTAAACAATTAATATTACCAAGCATTATTGCCTGTATTCTGCCAGCGTTAATTATTGCGAGGCAATTTAAAGGACAAACTTTTTATATAAAACCTGAAAAAGCAAGTACTGCCAGGGAACAAAGAGATGGTAAGATTATTCTTATTTCAGGATTAGGGTTTTTAATTTTTGTACCGGCATTTAAAACAATCACCCACTTGCCTCCATTTATGGGTATGCTTTTGGCACTTGGTTTTATGTGGGTAATTACCACTATCATCCATAAGAGTAAAGAACCGGAAATAGCCGAGAAATTTACAGTTGCCAAAGCGCTGCAAAAAGTTGACAGCCCCAGCATTCTTTTCTTCCTAGGAATATTACTGGCTGTATCAGCCTTACAGTCTGTTGGGCTGTTAAAAGATATGGCTGCCGTATTAAATCATACTTTTAAGAATGATTATCTTATCGGAATTGCGTTAGGCTTAATATCTTCCGTTGTGGATAATGTACCGCTGGTAGCAGCCTCACAGGGTATGTATGATTTATCTGTTTATCCAACGGATCATTCGTTCTGGGAATTTTTAGCATTAACAACCGGTACGGGCGGCAGTGCGGTTATTATAGGCTCAGCTGCCGGCGTAGCTGTAATGGGTATTGAGCAAATTAATTTTATGTGGTATTTAAAGAAGATCAGCTGGCTGGCATTACTGAGTTTTACTGCGGGTATATTGATGTTTCTTTTGCAGAGATTTATAATGAATTAAGCACATTATCATTAAACTCTTCCAGCGATTTCAATTGTAAATCCGCTGCTTTCCATTTTATTTCCTGCTGCTGCTGATCAACAGGTATTACCACACATTTCATCCTCGCTGCTTTGGCGGCTATCATACCGTTAAATGAATCTTCAAACACCAAACATTGTATTGGTGCTGCTGATAATTCAACAGCACAATTAATGAATACCTGCGGATGCGGTTTACCAAATGGTAAATGTTCCGCCGAAGTAATAGTTTGTAAATACGAACGGATATTCAGCTTATCAATAACCGGGTTTGCTAATGACATGGGAGAGGATGTTGCCAGCCCGATATTAAAATTTCGTTCCTTAAAAAACTCCATTATATAATTTATTCCAGGCATAGCCACACCGTGTGCTACAATTTTTTCAATGGCTTTTTGCACCACCACTTCTTCAGCCTCAGCAATATGTGTTTCATCAATATTAAAATGATGAAACCAGTTCTGGAGCCACTCCTGGGTTCGTAAACCGGTAGAGGAAGCATATTGCTCCGGGGAAAGGCTTACATTAAATTTTTCTAATGTTTCTTTTCCTGCTTCTTCCCAAAAAGGTTCGCTGTCGATAAGCAAACCATCCATATCAAAAATTACCGTATTTAATTTCATGGCCGCAAATATACTTTCAACTGTTCTTTTTAAATATTAAACACAGAAGTACAGTTTATTTACTATTCCTTATATTCGGCGTCCGATTGCAACCAAAACCAACTTTGCCATGTCATCATTCGTTGACAGACTAAAACATTTTCGCTTTGTAAGGGCCATGGTTTATACCGTGGTGGGAGCAATTACTTATCCAGGCCTGGCATTGATCAACCGCATAAAAATTACCGGCACTGAAAATTTAGAAAATCTTCCCAAACGAAATGTACTGTTTGTAAGCAATCATCAAACTTATTTTGCTGACGTTATTACGTTCATTCATATTTTTTGCGCCGTTAAATGGCGAAAGAAAAATAAACTGGGTATTCCCTATTATTTACTCAATCCATTTACCAGAATTTATTATGTGGCCGCGGAAGAAACGATGAAAGGAAGTTTCATTAGTCGGTTATTTACACTGGCCGGTGCATTAACCGTAAAAAGAACATGGAGAGCGGAAGGGAAAGAAGTTAGAAGAGGACTGGACCCATCTGATACCAGGAAAATTGAAAGAGCTTTAAGAGACAACTGGGTTATAACATTTCCACAAGGAACAACTAAACCATTTGCACCCGGAAGAAAAGGAACCGCACACATCATCAAATTAAATCAACCCATTGTTGTGCCTGTGGTCATTAATGGTTTCTGGAGGGCTTTTAATAAAAAAGGATTGAAATTTAAAAAGAAAGGTTCGTTGAT
This sequence comes from Sphingobacteriales bacterium, assembly GCA_016185185.1. Lineage (GTDB taxonomy): Bacteria > Bacteroidota > Bacteroidia > Chitinophagales > Chitinophagaceae > AWTP1-9. The sequence goes on from JACPOD010000026.1 coordinate 25,881, forward strand.
CTACGTTCATTTTAAAGCTCCATTAGATATCAACTACAATGATCCGGTGGATATAATTTTAGAACAGGTAATGGATGCCATTGAACAAAGTAAAAAATTCATGATGAAGGGGAGGCACCATTTGATGAATGTGATTGATAAATGAAACCCCCAAACCCCCTGAAGGGGGCTTTTGAGTTTTATCAGGTATTTGAATTATCGATAAACCTTGAAATAGAAATAAATCCACAATAAAACTTAAACTTTAGCATGAAAAGAATATTGACACTTCCAACTTGGCAGGTTTTTATTTTGTTTATTATTCCCGCAATTTTCCCATCATCTTATTTGGGGTTAATATTGACATTGGTCTGGGCGTCATTCATCGGGGTTTGTGTATATACAGTTGCAAACAGTTTACATAAAAAACTTCCCGAATATCATGAACTTAAAATTAAACGGTTTAACTTTTATCTTTTATTTGCGCTTGTTTATTTCATAATAGTAGTTATTGTGTTTGAAGGAGGTTATGAAATTAACCAGGACAATTATAAAGATTATGGTTGGGCAATAGCTGTAATTATTCCCCTTCATCTGTTTATGATGTATTGTGTTTTTTATTTGATATGGTTTATAGCGAAAGCAATAGCGACTGTTGAAAATAAAAGAGTAGTTTTTTTTGAAACGTATGCGGCTAATTTTTTCTTATTATGGTTTTTCCCGATAGGTGTGTGGTTTGTGCATTCAAAAATTCTAAAAATCTTTTCTGAGACGACTCAATAAAAAAACTCAGCGGCATTTCACTAAGTTTTTATTTTATACAGTTTAACAGAATTACAAAAGTTGATAAGCCCCCTTCAGGGGGTTTGGGGGTTAAACAACGCCTTCAATTCCTCCGCTTCTTCCGGTTTCATTTTCCCGCCCAAAATCAGGCGTATTTGTCTTCTTCTCAATGCGCCATCAAACAATCGTTTTTCATCTTCCGTTTCAGGTATTAAAGATGGTACAGGTCTGGGTTTACCATTAGGGTCCAAAGCAACAAATGTATAATACGCCTCATTACTTTTATAACGGTATTGCTGTGTTGGATCTTCGCCCCAAACATTCATATGTACTTCCATGCTCGAATTAAAGGAACGGGTAACCCTGGCTTCTATATGCACTGCATTGCCCAGTTTAATGGGGCTTTCAAATGAAATATTATCCACGGAGGCTGTTACAACAGGAGCAGCACAATGTTTCATTGCAGCCAGTGCAGCAGCAATATCCATCCAATACATCAGGCGACCGCCCATTAAATTGCCATACGTATTAGTATCGTTAGGCAATACCAGCTCGGTCATTACTACATGCGAATCAGATGGTTTTTTTTCTAAACGGGTTGTCATACAAATTGTTTAAAAAAAGTCCCGCATGTTGCGGGACGTGAGTAAGAATGTTATATCACCAGCATCGCATCCCCGTAACTGAAGAAACGATACTTGTCTTTAATAGCTTTTTTATACGCTTCCATCGCCAGGTCATAACCGGCAAATGCGCAGGTCATGATCAGTAAACTTGTTTTTGGTAAATGAAAGTTGGTGATCAGGGAATCTGCTATATTAAAATCATAGGGGGGATGAATAAAAATATTCGTCCATCCCTCAGATGGTTTTAAAAGTTTTTGTGCCGTAAATGACGATTCCATTGCTCTCATAGTAGTAGTTCCTACAGAGCAGATACGGTTACCATTTTCCCTTGCTTTGTTTACGATTTTGCAGGCAAAATCATCGATCTTATAATATTCAGCATCCATCTTATGTTTACTGAGGTCTTCCACTTCAATCGGACGGAAAGTGCCCAATCCTGTATGAAGGGTAACTTCAGAAAAACGGATACCCTGTATTTCCAGCCGTTTAATTAATTCTTTACTGAAGTGTAATCCTGCGGTTGGGGCTGCAACGGCACCTTCGTGTTTGGCATATACAGTTTGGTATCTTTCCTTGTCTTCTTCATCTGGTTTCCGCTTGATGTATTTTGGTAACGGGGTCTCACCCAGTTTTTCTAAAATAGCACGGAACTCATCATCATTGCCATCAAATAAAAAGCGGATGGTGCGGCCACGGCTGGTGGTATTGTCAATGACTTCAGCTACCAAATCATCTGTATCTCCGAAATATAATTTATTACCCACTCTTATTTTACGGGCCGGATCCACGATCACATCCCACAGTCTGTTGGGTTTGTTAAGCTCTCTCAGTAAAAAAACTTCAATTTTGGCACCTGTTTTTTCTTTACGTCCGTACATACGGGCCGGAAACACTTTTGTATTGTTAACAACAAATACATCCTTGTCGTTAAAGTATTCCATGATGTCGCGGAACGTACGGTTTTCAATGATGCCTGTTTTACGGTGAACGACCATTAACCGGCTTTCGTCACGTTGTTTGGCGGGGTGTTGTGCAATAAGATTGAGGGGCAGATCAAACGTAAATTGAGATAATTTCATGTATTACCGGGTTTTAATGTGAAAGCCTTATGCAACAAACCCTGGAGAGAAGATGGTTACAGGATATTTCCTGGTGGAACCGAACCTGGTCTTACGGCACCAGGTTTGTTTCATTTATAAAGGCTCTTTATAAAGTGCGCAAAGGTATTGATTTTCTCAATTCAAAATTCAGCGCCTTTATTTTGAATAAAATGATTCTTTTAACGTTTCAGGGTCAACGGAATTTTGAAATCCCCCTTCTTTTATGCAATTTGTAGCGTATAACATCTTAGTACACAGACAATCTTAATATGAAAGCACATCATCCGGCAGGCCGTATCTTATCAGTAATTGCAGCTACCATCGTTTTGTTCAGCAGCATTGCAACAGCACAAACAAAAAAAGGGAAAGGGAAATATCCAAGCCTCTTATGGGAAATTACCGGTAACGGCATAAAAAAGCCTTCCTATTTATTTGGTACGATGCATGTGAGCAGTAAAGTAGTATTTCATTTATCCGATTCTTTTTATCATGCCATTAAATCGGCAGAGGTAGTAGCATTGGAAACAAACCCTGAAAACTGGCAGGATGATTTTACCAATTCCAAAATGATGAATGCGCAAAACGGAATTGGCTTACGTGGTTTATCATCAGGATTTGCCGGTGGAATGGATATGATGAATGATTATCTCACCATCAACACTTTTGCCTTTCGTAAATACGAAAAAGCTATCGCTACTGCTTTATCAGCACAACCTGAAATAATAAATAACCTTTTGTACCGGAATTTTGCAGGTGCTGAGGATTTTGAAGAAGATACTTTTCTTGATATGTATATTTTCCAGGCCGGCAAAAAATTGGGAAAAACAGTAACGGGTGTTGAGAATTTTGAAGAGAGTGAGAAACTGGTTATGGAAGCATACCGTGATGCAGCAAAAGACAGGAATACAAAAAGAAGAAGTTACGATTTTAATAATTATGCTGACCCCCAAAAGTTACAGGATGCATACCGCAGGGGTGATTTGGATATGCTGGATTCGTTAAATAAGCTTAATACTTATTCCGAAGCTTTTGAAGAAAAATTTTTATACAGGAGAAACGATATCCAGGCAAAGTCAATTGATTCTATTATAAAATCGGGTTCTTCATTATTTGTAGGAGTAGGCGCCGCTCATTTGCCCGGTACAAGAGGCGTAATTGAATGGTTGCGTAAGCATGGCTATAACTTAAGACCCGTATTGATGGGAGAGAGGGACAGTAATCAAAAAGACCAGGTAGATAAAATCAGGATCGCATTGAACTTTAGCAAAAGATGGGCGGAAGACAGTGCATTTAGTGTAAACCTTCCCGGTAAATTATACCGTTTTTCACCAATACAGTTTATAAACCAGTTGCAGTTTGCTGATATGGTCAACGGGGCTTACTATATGGTCACACGATTAAAGACAAACAGTTTTTTGTGGGGGCAAAATATATCCATAGTAAGTAAAAAAGTGGATAGTATGCTTTATGAAAATGTGCCGGGAAAAATTATCAGCAAAAAAGATATTATTGTTAACGGGTATAAAGGGTTTGATATTATTAACAAAACAAGAAGAGGCGATTTTCAACGGTACAATATTATTATTACACCATTTGAAATTTTCTTTTTTAAAATGAGCGGCAACAGTGAATTTGTAACTACTGGTGATGAAGCCAGGAAATTTTTTGAATCTATACAAATTAAATCAGACAGGTCTGGTGAATGGACAATTTATTCTCCGCCTTATGGTGGTTTCACCGTTTCCATGCCGGGTAAACCTGTGTTAAATAAAGTATATCCCGGTGGCATTAACCGGTTTGAATACGAAGCCGTAGATGAAAAAGAAGGAAGCAGTTATTTGATCATGAAAACAAATGTGCATAACATCAGTTTTATTGAAGAAGATACGTTTGACCTGAATCTGATAGATGAAAGTTTTGCCAGCAGCAGTTTTATAGACAAAACACTCAGCCGGAAACCCGGAGTTTTTAAAGGTTACCCATCCCTCGATGTAAAATACAAACATAAAGACGGATCAATAACACAGGCAAGATATATTATACAGGGGCCGCATTATTATGCATTACTGGCGCATGGCAAAAAAGAATCGGCAGCCCAAACAGTTTTCCTGAATTCTTTTTCTGTATCACCATTTACATACCCGGAAGTAAAGAAAAGAACAGATACAACGCTTGGAATAACGGTAATCTCACCTGTTTATCCTGAAGACAAAAGTAATGACTTACAAAACTGGATGAAGGAATTAATGGAAGATTACGGCGAAAATGAAGCTGGAAATAATGCTGATTTCCCTTCATCTTTTAAAATGATAACAGTTGGTAATGACACTGCAGGCGAAAAGATAATGGCGATGTATTATAAGCTTCCGAAGTATAAATATTTTAAAGATTCTTCTTCTTTTTGGGATAAGGGAGAGATTGCCTTGCACGACAGTGATTTTATTTACAGGAAATTTGAAAAAAATAATTTGCCGGGTGGATTTATTAATTATGATATTCAATTATCGGATACCAACAGCAGCCGTACGATCTTAGGGAAAGTATTCTATCATGATGGTGTGGTACATCTTATTACAGCAATTACTGATACGCTAACACCCATGAGTTCCTTACTCACTAATTTCTTTTCTTCTTTCAAACCATCCGATACTATTAAAGGCTATTCCCCTTTCATAAAAAAATCAGCCATTTTTTTAGCGGATTACTATAGTACAGATTCGGCTACAAAAAAGAAAGCCATAAAATACCTGGACAACATGTATTTTGATTCATCCGATGTACCTGCCATTAAAAAGGCCATACAGGAACTTACCTGGAAGGATAAAGATTACCTGGAGTTGAAAAAAGAATGGATACAACATCTCGGTAAAATGAAAGATACCACGGTTAGTTATTATTTAAAAGATATGTATAAAAATTCTGGCGACACTGTTGAATTGCAAAATACCATCCTGGAAACCTTGTTGTCGCAAAAAACCACTACTGCTTACCGGTTGTTTAAAGACATTATGCTGGAAGAACCTCCGGTGCTTGAAAATAATAATGGTTACGGATTAAATGTGCCCCGCCGTTATTATGATATTACAATTAAGGGCAGAGGCAGTTATTATAAATCTGGTTTATTTAGTTATTTGTACGACTCAGCACAACTTACTAAAACGCTTTTCCCCGAATTTCTTGCACTGATGACGCTGGATGATTATAAACCGAAAATAATGGATTTGCTGAGCAGCCTCGTAGACAGCGGATTTATTAAAGCAACAGATTACCAGGAATACTACAATAAATTCTGGCTGGAAGCAAAACAGGAACTCCGGAAACAATCCATCGCTGAAAAAACAAAGTCCATTGAAAAGAAACAGGAAGAACTGGATGATAAGAAACCAGTGGTAACTTTTACAACCGACGATGAATCATCAAGAGGAAATGATGAACTGGATTTATATGGCGTATTACTGATGCCATTTTGGGATAAGAACGAAAACATACCCTCTTTTTATAACCGGCTGTTACAAACCAATGATAATAAAATTAAGTATCACACTGCTTTATTATTGCTTCGAAATAATAAACCTGTTCCGGATAGTATATGGAAATATTTTGCTGCAATGGACACTTACAGAAGTGATTTGTTTGACGACCTGGAAGAAATTAAACATCTTGACAAATTCCCGGCACAATACAAAACACAGGCTGATATTGCCAGGAGTTTACTCATCAATTCAAGAAGCTATGATAAAGCAGATACCATTATTTATCTCGACAAACTTCCTGTTAATTACAAAGGTGACAAGGGCTGGCTTTATTTTTATAAGTATAAGGATAAAAAAGATGATGCTGTATGGGAATTCGCTACTTCCGGTTTGCAGCCTGAAAATTTAAAAGAAGTGAATACAGACGATGATTTTACTTCTTTTATGGAAAACAATATGGATGAAGAAAAACCGGTTAAAGAACAATTGCAAAAACTGCTTAAAGAAATTCTATACTCCAGGAGGAAGAGTGCCCGTTCATTTTATGAAAAGGGGTATAGCCCGGGAAATATGTTTGGTGGCGGATATGTTGCGCCAACTGAAGAAGATAATTAGGTCATTATTGCTTTGGGGATAGAGGCAATTAATCTTTGTGTATATTCTTTTTTTGGATGGTTATAAATATCATCTGCGTTTCCCTCTTCTTCAATAATGCCTTTATTCATTACTATAATGCGATCGCTGATATAACGTACCACAGAAAGATCGTGTGAAATAAAGATGGAGGTAAAGCCCATTTCTTTCTTAAGATCATTCAGCAGGTTCAGTACCTGTGCCTGCACACTTACATCAAGCGCAGATACCGATTCATCACATATAATGAAGGAAGGATTTAATGCCAGAGCCCTTGCGATACAGATCCGTTGCCGCTGACCTCCGCTAAATTCATGCGGATACCGGTTAAAATGATCCGCTTTTAAATTTACTTTCTCCAGTAATTCTATCGCTTTTTCTTTGCGCTGTTTGCTGCCGTTTAAAATGCTGTGCACCTGCATTGGTTCTGTTATGGCAGAACCAATAGTTAATCTGGGATTAAGAGATGAATAAGGATCCTGGAAAATGATTTGAATTTCTCTTCGCATTACACGCATATCTTCTTTAGCGATTGATAGCAGATCTGTTCCATCAAAAAATAATCTGCCAGAAGTAGGTTCTATTAATCGCAATAAAGTTCGTCCCAAGGTTGTTTTGCCGCAACCACTTTCTCCAACCAGCCCAAGTGTTTCGCCTTTGTAAATTTCAAAACTCACGTTATTAACAGCCTTTACATAGTCAAGAGGTTTCCCTAAAAATGATTTCCTGGAGGGGAACCACACGTTTAAATTATCAGTTTTAATAAATGGTATGTTTTTCTTACCAGATAATTGTTGATTATCGTTGTGTGAAGAAGATAATTCACGACTAATTACAGCAGGTGTGTTTTCACTCACTAATAAATTAAAATCGGCCACCGTTGGCAATCTCTCTCTTTTCTTATGCAACCCGGGCCTGCAAGCCAATAAGGCTTTGGTGTACCAGTGTTGGGGTTGTTTAAATATTGCTTCAACAGATCCTTTTTCTACTACTTCTCCCTGGTACAATACAATCACTTCATCTGCTATTTCTGCAACCACACCAAGGTCGTGGGTAATAAAAATTACACCCATATTTTCCTGTTGCTGTAATTCTTTTAATAAATTAAGGATCGTTTTTTGAACAGTTACATCCAGTGCAGTAGTGGGTTCATCAGCAATTAATAAAGAAGGTTCGCAGCTCATGGCCATGGCAATCATCACCCGTTGTTTTTGTCCACCACTTAACTGGTGCGGATAACGGTTAAATATGCCGGCGGGATCAGGCAACTTTACTTTTTCAAATAATTGAATAGTTTTTTGAATAGCTTCTTTTTTCGTTACGCTTTGATGTAATTGAATAACTTCCATTACCTGGTTGCCACATGTATATACCGGGTTCAGGGATGTCATTGGCTCCTGGAATATCATGGCAATTTCGTTGCCACGTATTTGCTGTAAAGCAGCGGTATCAATTTTTAGTAAATCAATTGTTTCATTATTTTTTTTGGTAAACAAAATTTCTCCAGAAGAGTATTTAACCGGAGGAGAGGGGATGAGCTGCATCACCGATAAGGAGGTTACTGATTTTCCCGAGCCACTTTCGCCAACAATAGCCGTTATTTTTCCTCTGTACACATCCAGCGAAATATTTTTTACAGCTGAGGTAATGTTTCCGTCAGCAATAAAATCAACCTGCAGGTTTTTTATTTGCAGTAAAGGCTGCATTAAAATTTAAGATGACGAACAGTCATGCCGTCGTTTATCAATTGTTTGAGTGAGTCTATACCAATGCGTAAATGATTTTCTACAAAATCGGCGGTTACTTTTTTATCGCTCTCTTCTGTTTTTACTCCTTCTGGAATCATGGGCTGATCACTCACCAGTAATAAAGCGCCTGTTGGAATTTTATTATAGAAACCCACGGTAAAGATGGTAGCTGTTTCCATGTCAATGGCATACGCTCTTACCTTTTGTAAATATTCTTTAAAAGGTTCATCATGTTCCCATACCCTGCGGTTTGTTGTATATACAGTGCCTGTCCAGTAATCCACTTCATAATCCCGGATGGTGGTGGAAACAGCTTTCTGCAAAGCAAAGGCAGGTAATGCCGGTACTTCTGCCGGAAAATAGTCATTGGAAGTACCTTCACCTCTTATAGCTGCAATCGGCAATATCAGGTCGCCTATCTTATTTCTTTTTTTAAGACCACCGCATTTTCCTAAGAATAATACGGCTTTGGGTTCAATAGCAGTTATCAGGTCCATTACAGTTGCAGCAGTAGGGCTGCCCATTCCAAAATTAATGATGGTTATATCGCCTGCTGTTGCACATTGCATGGGTTTATCTTCCCCAATAATTTCAACACCGTTCCATTTGGCAAACATCTTTACATAATTACTGAAATTGGTGAGTAAAATGTACTTGCCAAAGTTTTCTAATTTTTCTCCCGTATAGCGGGGCAACCAGTTTTGAACAATTTCTTCTTTTGTCTTCATACAAATAATTGTGCAGTTAATCTGTAAATTTAAGCATTAGTTTTGTTTTAATGATAAAGATTACTTATCCCGAATATCCTTATAAGATAAAAAAAGAAAAGGACAGGGAATTTATTTTTGATGAGATACGCAAACTATGGGTAAGGCTTACTCCCGAAGAATGGGTGCGGCAAAATTTTCTTCGCTATTTACTGGATGAGATGAAATACCCGTCTTCATTAATTGCAGTGGAAAAAGAAATCAAACTTAATGAGCTGAATAAACGGGTTGATATTATTGTGTATAATCAAAATACAGAACCCTGGCTGATGATTGAATGTAAAAGTATGGATGAGGTATTAGACGGGAAAGTGGCCATGCAGATTTTAAGATACAATATAGCACTCCCTGTTGTTTATTGCCGTAGTTTTAAGGCGCCTGTTTTTAAACCTGTTAAAATAATAATGATAAAGAAGTTTTTTAACTTCACTGCAATAAATATTTTTCCTATCATTACAACTGTTTACCAACTCTTGCATTATGGACAACCTGGATGCCCAATTAAATGATCTCCGTAAAAAGATTGAAGCCATTTTGTACAAGCAACAATCCTTAAATGATGAAGTAGTACAATTAATGAATGAATTTGACCGGCTGAAGGCGGAAGCATCCGGTAAGCTAACTTTATCTAAACCTGACGAGAAAAAAGAAACGATAATTACGAGAGCAGTTGAAAAAAAAGTTATCGCTGCTCAGGGGGCTGTAAAGGAGTTTGTATCTCCCAATTCTAACCAGGATGCTACGCAGAAAAAGGTTGGTACAAAACCGGGGCAAAATACTCTGGAGCAGTTTGTTGGGGAAAATTTAATTAGCAAAATAGGAATTATTGTTACCATCATCGGGGTTTTTATCGGGGTAAAATATTCTATTGATCATAACCTGGTGAGTCCGCTTGTTCGAATTATTACCGGGTATATACTGGGTGCAGTCTTAGTGGGTATTTCGCTGAAATTACAGAATCGATATGAGGCGTTCAGTAATGTTCTGATGGGTGGTGGCATTGCTGTATTTTATTTTGTTACCTATGTTGCTTATAGTTTTTATAACCTGTTACCGGCAACACTTGCATTTATTATTATGCTGCTTTGCACGGGTGCAGCTATTGGTGCTTCCCTGAAATACAAAAACCAATTAATTGCCCTGCTTGGTCTGCTGGGTGCTTATGCTATCCCTGTTTTATTAAGCGATGGAAGCGGCCGCTATTATATCCTCTTTAGTTATATTGCTATTATTAATGTGGGGATAATGGTCTTATCCTTCCGGCAAAACTGGAAACTGCTTTTTTATTCAGCTTTTGGATTAACATGGATGATTTTTCTTGCCTGGTTTATCTTCACATACGATCCCGGTAAACATTTTTTCATGGGATTATTCTTCCTCTTAGTATTTTTTCTGACTTTCTATATCACCTTTCTTTCATATAAGCTTATTAAAAAAGAACAGTATGATGCTGCTGATGTAATCATTCTTTTGATGAATTCATTTTTATTTTATGGCATTGGATATGGAATGTTTGATGGAAGGCAGGAAACTGCCCAAATGATGGGATTATTTACAGTAGTTAATGCAGCCATTCACTTTTGTGTATGCCTTTTAGTAAAAAAAATGCAGCTTGCTGATAAGGCATTATTTTATTTGCTGCTTGGCCTGGTATTTATTTTTATAACCATTGCAGTACCCGTACAGTTTGATGGTAATTGGGTTACATTATTATGGGCAGGGGAAGCTGCATTGTTGTTTTGGATCGGGAGAAAACAATCAGTTGGCTGGTATGAAAAGATCGCTATGCCATTGCTGATAATAGCAATTATCAGCTTGTTGCAGGATTGGGACGCTTCTTATCGGTACTTACAGGTATTGGGCTATGGTAACAGCGGGGTTACACCTTTTTTTAATATTAATTTTATCAGCAGTGGTTTGATTTTGGGAGCATTGACTTTTATTGTATTTACAGAAAAGAGAACGGCGCCGTCACCCGTATTTCATAAAGATTCATTGGTTGTTACTTTTTTTAAAGGGATAGTGCCATTGATTTTATTAATTATCAGCTACCTGTGTTTGCTGCTGGAGATAAATGAATACTTTGATGTGTACCGGGTTTTGAAAGGTTTTGAAAATGAATCTGCTGCTATCAAAAATTTATGGTTGATGAATTACTCGTTTGCTTTCCTCTCTGTTCTTGGACTTTTAAATCAGAAATATTTTAAACAAAGGGCACTTGCATTGATCAATGTTGCTGCAGGCACAATAATGCTGGCCGTTTTTGTTTTTCAGGGATTTATTTTATTGGGCGAATTAAGGGATAGCTATACCCGCCAGGTATATAATGGCTTTGAAGCTTTATACCTGAGGTATATTTGTTTTGCATTTACCGGAATTTGGATATGGGTGATGCGTGAGTATAAAAGCTGGCAGTTATATGATGGTGCATTCACTAAATATTTTGGACTTGTATTACACGCAACTATTCTCAGTGTTATTTGCAATGAGTTTGTTCACCAGATGGATCTTTTGGGATATAAAAATCAGTATAAACTTGGGCTCAGTATTATTTGCGGGTTCTATGCTGTATTATTAATTGTGCTGGGCATCTGGAAGAAAAGACAATATTTACGTATTACAGCAATCGTTTTATTTGGGTTAACCCTGGTAAAACTGTTCTTTTATGATATTGCACATCTTTCCACTATTTCAAAAACCATTGTTCTGATTATTTTAGGAGCACTACTGCTGCTTGTGGCATTTCTGTATAATAAGTTCAAAGATGTAATTGTGGGTGAAGCTGAGAAGATTCAGGAGGATCATTCTTCATAGAATTTCACATTCTTTTCTTTGAGGAAACGTTTTATGATGTCAACATGCACACACTGGCCTAAATGAAGAAAGGAATAGTCGGTGACTTTTTTAGGTTTGTTATTGATGAGGATTTCTTTATCCATCATATACCCTGCAAAGCAATTTGCCCTGTTTGATAGCGGAACCGTCTTTTAAAAAACGGGCAATTCCTTTATATAATGTTTTGCTATATCCGTTAAAACGAATAATACCCAAATCATATTCAGGATGCAGATCGCAACTGAAGCTATCAAACCTGTCAACACAGTCAACAAAAGTATTTTTCATTTGAATAATAGTACTTTCATTGTAATGATACTTTAGCTCTAACCCCTGCAATGCTTTTTTAAACTTATTGTCTTTGGGCAACAGGGATCTTTCCTTTACAAATTCCCGGTAGTGTTTGTTTTTGTTTTCTGAATCGATCAGGATTTCAATTACATGTTTACAGGTAATGGCACAGGCTTCTTCATTTACAAAAAATAATGTTCCCGAACCGGGAATGATTTGTTTGCCGCCATACGTTCGCATGATGGAATGAACCGGACGGGTAAACTGCAGTGCAGTTTCAATGGCGTTTACAAACATGGTATGTTATTGGTGTATTGCCAGTACCGGAATGGTGCTGTGGTACACGAGTTCTTTGGTATGCGTATTGCCCAATACCCTGCTTAGCATGGAATGATATTTAGGCACCGTTAATATCATATCAATATTATAATCGGCAGCAAACTGGTTTATGGCTTCGTGAAAAACATGCCAGCGCATAAAATAAAATTCAGGATTATAATTGCCCAGCATTTCTTTTATCTGCTGCTTTGTGTTTTCATAGGTTTCATCCAGCGAAATATAATGTTCACTATCTACATTGATAATATGTAAACTGGCTTTAAATAAATCGAGCATTTTTGTAATAAATAAAACCGGCATCATTTCCACATCCTTAAAGTCTGATGTAAAGGCAATATTATTAATGCCATTATATTTGGCATCGGGTGGAATAATTAAAACGGGGCAAACATTTTTTTCTGCCATTTTTAAGGTGTTGCTCCCAATTAGCGTTTGCGCTATGGATGAACGCCCGGTAAGCCCCATTACAATCAGGCTGGATGCTTTTTGAAATGCAAGCCTGTCAAGACTGTCTATCAAATCATCTCCCAGTTCTTTAATTATTTCCGTATTTACAACACCTTTATCATTGAATTCTTTGGCAAGGCTTTCCAGGTTTTCGGTAGAAGTGTCAGCATCTTCCAGTTTCGTAAACATATTGTACAGGATCACGTTTGCAGCAGGTTGACCTGCCAGCATACTGGCTGCATAACGGGCAGCATTTAAAGATGTCTCCGAAAAATCAACGGGGATAATCACGTTTTTCATTGCCGTAAATTTGTTTCTATTAGTTGGTTGAGCGATAAATTTAGCACTATCTGGCGATATATATACAACTGGTTGAAGATTACTTACCCGGATGAAATCCGGAGTACTTCAAACGTCCTAATAAACTTATTTTAAACAATAGCAAATGAAATCAGATCATTTGATTACTGGTGGATGGCCAGTACAGGAACGGTGCTGTGATATACCAGTTCTTTGGCATGCCCGCTGCTCACCACCCTGTTGATTAAAGTATGGTGTTTGGGAGTGATAAGGATCAGGTCAATATCTTTATCAATAGCAAACTGGTTTACGGCTTCGTGCACATTGTTCCAGTGCATGAAATAAAAATCAGGTTCATATTCCTCAAACATTTTTTTAATCTGTTCCTCAGCAGCTGCATAATCTTCATTTATAGAAATATAGTGATCGCTGTTTACATTAATGATATGCAGATTGGCTTTAAATAAAGAAAGCACTGACTTAATAAATAAAACAGGAGTAGCCTCCAGGTTTTTAAAATCTGATGTAAAGGCAATATTGCTGATGCCATTGAATTTGGCAGATGGTGGAATGATAAGTACAGGGCAAACGTTTCTTTCTGCTATTCGTAAAGAGGTACTTCCTTTTGTGGAAAGAGCTGCCGGGGCATGCCCGCTAATACCTAAAATAATTAAGGTTGCTGCTTTTTGAAAGGCTAATCGTTCAATACTGTCAATGAGATCTTCGCCGGCTTCTTTTACTACTTCAACCCGGCTAAGCCCATTTCCTATAAATTCATCTTTCAGACTGTCCAGGTATTCCCTTGTTGTATCAGCTTCGGTGAGTTTGGTGAACATGTTGTACAAAATAACATTGGTATCCGGCTGGCCTGCCAGCAAATTGGCTGAATACCGGGCGGCATTTAAAGAAGCTTCGGAGAAATCAACAGGAATAATTACATTTTTCATTGCCGTAAGTTTTGGTTCGGTTGTGGTTGAAAGATAAATTTAGCATTATCTGGTGATATATGGAGCACTGGTTTTGTAAATTCCCATGATATAGTTTTAAGCCCGGATAAAATGCATTGGTTATCCCAATAAAAAATCCCGCCTGCAGGCGGGATCTGTATATAAATATTGGTAAGCATTTTATACTTATGGAAATATTCCCAGTTCGGCATAAGAAGTACCCACTTTCTTAATAGCTACCACATAAGCGGCAGTACGCATGTCAGGTATTTCAGGATTGGCTTTCCACACCTCCATAATTTCTCTTGTAGCAGCGATCATGGTTTCTTCCAGGCCACTATAAACCAAATCGGCCTCATCTGGTCCGTGTATTATTGTTTCCCTGTCTTTTTCGCTTACTTTTTTACCGGTTGATTCTTCAATCTGCTCCAGCATCTGGCGGTTCTGGTTTTCAGTAAAGCGTTTTTCCATGCGACCGTAACGAACGTGGCTTAAGTTTTTCAACCATTCAAAATAACTTACGGTAACACCACCGGCATTCAAATACATATCGGGTATAACCAATACTCCTTTAGCTGCAAATACATCATCTGCTTCGGGAGTTAAGGGTCCGTTAGCTGCTTCACCGATCATTTTGGCTTTTATACGAGGAGCATTTTCTCCATTAATTACATTTTCCAGTGCTGCAGGAATTAATATATCACACTCCAGTTCTATTGCTTCATTACTGGTAGCAATCGTTTTTGCACCCGGATAATTTTTTATGGAGCCTGTTTTCTTTTTGTATTGAAAAACATCTTCTTCATTTAATCCATCGGCATTATATATTGCCCCGTCATGTTCGGCAAGACAAATAACTTTTGCACCACCTTCTCTAAAGAATTTGGCAGCATGGTAACCCACATTACCCAATCCCTGTACAATAACGGTTTTACCTTCAACCCCTATTGTCATACCTAACTTGCTCATCACATCGGGCATATTACATACTTCCCTTATACCGTAAAAAACACCAAGCCCAGTGGCTTCCCTTCTTCCTCTTACACCGCCTTGTGTTACGGGTTTACCGGTTACACAACCCAAAGCATCAATTTCTCCGGGGCGCATGCTGGCATAGGTATCAACAATCCACGCCATTTCTCTTTCGCCGGTACCGTAATCAGGAGCCGGTACATCAATGCCGGGGCCAATAAAATTTTTCTTTATTAATTCAGAAGTATAACGGCGGGTAATTTTTTCCAGTTCGTATGGTGTATATTTTTTGGGGTCGATAGTGATGCCACCTTTGGCGCCTGCAAATGGAACATTTACAATGGCGCATTTGTACGTCATTAATGCGGCCAGCGCCATCACTTCATCCAAATTAACACTCATGGCAAAACGGATACCTCCTTTACAGGGAAGTTTGTGATGCGAGTGCTGTACCCGGTAGGCTTTAATTACTTCTATGTTATCGCCAATTTTTACGGGGAAATGCATACGGTAAACGGCATTGCATTGTTTGATCTGCTCTAAAAGACCCTTATCGAGGTTGGTAAACTTAGCCGCTTTGTCGAAGCTTTTTTCTACTGCGCCAAAGAAACTATACTGCTGTTGTTGATCTGACATGATATTATCATTTTATTTTTAGAAAGGTTATTCCTTATTTTTTTCCAGGCGGGAAATTTTGCGGTCGAGACTTACAAGATATAATATCAAACCTGTAAGAATGGTAACCAGTACGGCTACTACCACATAAATTTTTCCGTTGCTATACAAAAGACCTCTTGTTTCCTCAGCGGTTTTAACAACATCATTTCCCTGTGCTATGGCAGCAATAGAAAAAAATGTGCTGATAACCACTAAGACCGTTTTGCTGAATAATTTACGCATGCATTAAATGTTTGTCTTTAAGATTTTTTAGCCGGATGAATAAAGTGGTGATCCATACACCCAGTAAACTCCAGCCAAGTACAGCAGGCCAGAATATTATCCGCATGGCCGGATCGAGATCGCTGCCATTGATACCGGGGTTTCCTTCCACACCTTTTCCGCCCGGGTGAAGGGATTCTTCCAGTCTTGGCATGATCCATATAGCTGGTATTAAAATAAAGAATGCAAAAATGTTATACACGGCGCTTATCCTTGCTCTTTTGTCAAGATCGGTAATGGAGTTACGCAGCACCATATAGGCAAAATAGATGAGCAGGCCGATGGCTGCCCCGTTTTGTTTGGGGTCATTGCTCCAGGGTTCGCCCCAGGTATAATTAGCCCATATCATTCCGGTGGTAATACCCAGTACGCCAAATACAATACCACTGCGGGCATAAGCTTCGGCCCTGATATCAAACTTAAGGTCTTTTTTTCGCAGGTAATTAATAGCATTCACCAATGAAACGGTGTACAGTACCATCATTCCAAACCACATGGGCACATGGAAGTAAAGGTTGCGGATGCTTTCTCCAAGATTACTTAAATACGGAACGGGTTTTAAAAATCCGGCAACAAACGTATAGACCAGTAAAACAACCGCTGCTATTTTCCACCAGTTTTTCTTCATAAAAAGAATTCAGGTCGGGCCATTTATTGGGGAGTTTTTTTGGCAAGCAACTCAGCGATAGAATGGCCAAATGAGACGCAAAAATAAGGGAAGCAGTTTATCTGGTAAACAATTTTTTATGGAACCGGATAATAAGGAATAAAGAATTAAAAATGAGAAAGTAATAATCACCCTTTCTTATTCCCTATTTCAATTTCTGATTTCTTATTTCTCATTGTACTTTCGCCCCATGTATTCCAAAGGTCAGTTAGCTGCTAAATATTTTTCCTACTATCTTAAAGCTTCTAATGGAAAAGGCCATGGAACACATTCTCCCTATGTGTACGATTTTATTGAACAGGTACTCAATGATGACCGTGATTTTTACGCCTATAGTGAAATTGAAAACCTGCGCAAAACATTATTAAAAGAGGAACGTACGATTGAGGTACAGGATTTTGGTGCCGGCTCAGCACTAATCAATACAAAACAAAGGAAAGTGGCAGATATAGCCCGGTATTCTTTGAAACCTAAAAAGTATGCACAATTATTATTCCGGATGGTGAATTATTACCAGCCCAAACATATCCTGGAAATAGGAACTTCTTTAGGTATCACTACCTGTTACCTCGCAAAGCCCGGCAACAATACCAAAGTAACTACAATGGAAGGGGCAGATTCAATTGCTGCAATCGCACAAGAAAATTTTAAAAAACTTGCATTAAAGAATATAGAATTAGTGCAAGGCAACTTTAATGAAACACTGTCATCTGTCATCCGTCAACTGTCAACTTTGGATTTCATTTTCATTGATGGCAACCACCGCAAGGAACCAACCTTACGTTATTTCGAACAGCTGTTACCCTTAACACATAACGACACCATTTTAATATTTGATGATATTCACTGGAGTGAAGAAATGGAAGCTGCGTGGAAACAAATAAAAAAGCATGAGCAGGTAAGAACAACTATAGATTTATTTTTTATTGGAATTGTGTTGCTGAGAAAAGAGTTTAAGGAGAAACAACATTTTACGATAAGATTTTAAACCCTAAATCCCTAAAGGGACTTTGCTACATTTGTTGTCTAATTATCTTTATCAATTGAATTCAACTTTACCAGAAAAATTATTAGCATCTCTTGAAGGAATAAAAGGTTTCGATAAAGAAGCGTTTGTTGCCGTGCATGAAAAAGCAGAAGTAATTACTTCAATCAGGTTAAATCCTGTTAAACAGTCAATGGTCAATGGTCAATCGTCAATAAAAGATGGCATTCACTATTCACTATTCACTATTCACTCAAAAGTTCCCTGGAGCTCTAACGGTTACTATCTTCCCGAACGTCCATCTTTTACCTTAGACCAATTATTCCACGCCGGTACTTATTATGTGCAGGAAGCCAGCAGTATGTTTTTGGAGGAAGCGGTGCGGCAAACTGTTGATGTATCAAAACCAATAAAAGTACTGGACTTATGTGCAGCACCGGGTGGAAAATCAACGTTACTGCAAAGCATTATTTCGGCGGATAGTTTACTGGTGAGTAATGAAGTGATACAATCAAGAGCATCGGTGTTAAGAGAAAATATAATAAAGTGGGGAGCAGCTAATGTAGTGGTGACGAATAATGATCCGAAAGATTTTCAGCAGTTGCAGGGATTTTTTGATGTGATTGTGGTAGATGCGCCCTGTAGTGGCAGTGGTTTATTCAGGCGGGATGAAGAAGCCATTGCTGAATGGAGTGAGAATAATGTACAGCTGTGCAGTCAGCGGCAGCAACGGATTTTAGCAGATGTATTACCGGCGTTGAAAGAAGAAGGTGTGTTGATTTATTCTACCTGCTCTTATTCAAAAGATGAAGACGAAAAAATAATCGATTGGTTAATCAATCACTGTCAACTGTCAACCATCAACTGTCAACTCAAAGAAGAATGGAATATTGTTGAATCAAATGGCGGCTATCGTTTCTGGCCCGATAAAATTAAAGGTGAAGGGTTTTTTATTGCTTGTTTTAAAAAGAATGAAGGAGTGGAATTTTCTTATCCAAGGGTGAGAGCCTTTAATAAAGCCACTAAACAGGAAGCAGAAGTATTAAGCTGTTTTTTGGATAAACCACAGCAGTTTGAATTTCTTCCGCTCACGGATCATTTATTTGCTGTGCCGGTTGAATTAGTTCAGGATATAATGCTGCTGAAAAGTTTATTACGCATCCGTTATGCAGGCATTGAAATGGGTGTAATCAATAAAAACGATTTGATACCGGAACATACACTGGCTCTTTCTGTTCATATCAATAAAACATTACCTGCTGTTCAGCTCAATAAAGAACAGGCTTTACAATATTTACGCAAGCAGGATAATCTTCAACTGGAATTAAATGGTATGAAAGGATGGTGTTTGATGCAGTATGAAGGGATTAATCTTGGATGGGCCAAGCTATTGCCTAACCGTATTAATAATTATTATCCTAAGGAGTGGAGGATATTAAAGTAGTTTTTTGTTTCGTAATGGCGAGGTATGAAGCCATCTGCTTTGTGAATAACACACTCTTCGCTATTGTTAGCTGTTAATCCACAAATGTGTTGGTGGATGCGTTAGACCAGCATTTTAAAGCGACCGACCTGAGGCCACAATTTGTTACCTCAAGTTTCATAAACATTATGAGTAGCCATCTTTCATCAATTTCATAGACTCTCTACTTTCTTTTGTTTGGCCAAAAGAAAGTAGCAAAGAAAAGGCCCCCGAATTCGATATACAGCACGAATTCGGTTGAATGACTTTTGAGCTTTGGTACTACTGTGGTGAAGAACTGCTGTTCCTTGATTTTAGATTTCTTCTTTACAATTGTTGATAGCAGATCAACAACGGGAGAAGTTTATTTCTTCCATTCTTCTATTTTGAAATCTTTTACTACTGAATCGCTGTTTAACTGAAAGGAAAGATATTTGGTGTAAATTGGATCAATGTCAGTTCCATAATCTTCATCAATTAAATATAGCATAATACTATCTGTTGGATAATCAGGCTCACCTAGAAGATTTACTAAATCATTTTTAGATACTCCAATTAATTTATAGTTGGTTATTAGATCTTTGAACATTTTCTTTCTATTTTGTGGAGGAGCTTCTGGATATTCTTTTGTTTTCCATTTTGTACTTTCAAACTTTATTTGGTTCTGACAAGAAAGAAGTGCTGTAAATAGAAGTAAAAGCAACAAAGGTTTTATCATAATATTCTATTGAAGGAATAACTCATAATACTTTTTCAATAATCAGATATTGTAATAACATCCTTCTCCTCCCAATCCATTCAATCCAATAAATCGTGGTTCAGACAAATTACTTCCTCCCAAAATCAGCAGGATTTTCGCCCCAGGCACTGGTTTCCCATTTTAAAATTTTATTGGGATAAGTATTTTGCTGCAACCATTGTTCGGCCCGTTCAATTAATTCAAATATCATTTCATTCCTGCCGGTTCTTTCTAATTTGGTTTTTGCTTTCTTTCCCTTCACCCATAAAATAGCATTGCGGCTATCGCTGTAAATGGGCAGCAAAAGATTTTTGTTTTTGCAATAACCGAGTGCATGTACAATAGCGAGGAACTCGCCAATATTATTGGTGCCATCAGTAAACGGCCCTTGTTTGAAAATAAGTTTATTTGTTTTGTAAAAAATCCCCTGGTACTCCATCGGTCCTGGCATACCACTGCAGGCAGCATCTACAATAATACTATCGTGAATGGGGTTACCAACATTTTTTAACTCCTTTTTACCAACTGAGGCATCAACGATAAGATCTTCATTGTAACCCGCCGTTCCTTTGTGGAATGCCGTGGTGGCTGCATCTTTTGTCTTGAAAGAGCGGTAAAGAGCACCGGTAAAACCATGAATTTGTTTTTTGCAGTCGTCCCAATTGTCGTAAATACCGGGCTGTTTACCTTTCCAAACCACGTAATATTTTTGTTCTTTGGCCATTATTGGCACAAGTTTAGCAAAAACAAAATTATTCTGCATCTTTGCTCACGATTAAATTTAATATTCATGAAGTTGATTCTTGGTTTATTGGTTTCCTTATTTATATCGTTCAGGAAAAAGAAGGGTTGATGAAAGTGGGCAAATATTTTGGCATTAGTGCAGAGGATTTGAAGAAATTAAATGGATTGAAAGCTGATGCAGTAAATATGGGTGATAAACTGGTGATTGGTTATTTGAAAGTGCTGAAGGAACAATCTCCATTAGCAGCTAATGCAAAAGCGGGTAAGCCGGTGGTGAAGACGCAAGGGGCAAATGACAAGGCACAAGAAGTTGCTAAAACGGAAGTAAAGAAAGAAGATAAACCAATAGTTAAACAACCAGAAGTTAAGCCCGAAGAAAAACCAGTGGTAAAAGCTCCTGAAGTGAAGAAAGAAGAGAAGCCTGTTGTAAAACAGGAAATACCAAAAGTAGAAGAAAAGAAACCTGTGGTGAGTAGTACAGTAAACAGCTCTGCATCGAAAGAAGGGGTGTTTATGAATGAATATTTTTCACAAACGAATAATGGAAGTAATACCCAATCATCTGAAACGATGTGCGGCGTATTTAAAAGCAGCAGCGGCTGGAACAATGGAAAATATTATGCCCTGATGAATGGCGTAGAAAGAGGAACCATTGTAAAGATTATGGTGAATGGCCGGGCCGTTTATGCAAAAGTTTTAGATGCTGTACCCAATGTAAAGGAGAATGCAGGGTTGAATGTACTCATCAGTAATGCAGCTGCGGCACAGTTAGCCGTAAGTGAGCAGAAGTTTAATGTGGGAGTGATGTGGAGTAAGTAAATGAAAAATGAAAAGTGAATAATGAGAAATGGGATGCAGTAGTTGTATCCCATTTTTATTGAAAACGATAGCCTCTTAAAAAATCTTCTACATTCATTTTCTTTTTTCCTTCCAGCTGAAGTTCGATTACATGTACATAACCATCGGCACAGGCGAATTTTAGAAATGTTTTGTTATCGGTTTCAAATTCACCGGTATTGCTTTTAGATGATGTGATTTCTTTTTTACTCCGGTATATCTTCAGCATCTTTCCCTGCCCGACTTCGTCATTCAGGCGGGCATCTAAATAAGTAAACGCTCCGGGAAAAGGAGAGAGGCCTCGGATGAGGTTATGTACTTCAGTTGTTGTTTTGGTAAAATCTATTTTGCAGGTGTCGGTGAAAATTTTGGGGGCATGTTTGAGTGAATGGTGAATAGTGAATGGTGAATTGCCATCTTCTTTTTCCATTGACCATTGACCATTGACCATTGACAACTGGGGAACTTCATTAAGAGACCTATCCGCTAACCCTTCCACTGTTTTTACTAACAACGCTGCTCCAATTTCTTTCATTTTATCATGCACTTCACCGGCGGTTTCATTTTCATCTATGTTGATAGGAGCGGCGCCACGGTATTGTGGTAATAAACTACCATGTAAGTTAACTGTTCCCATTGGCGGCATATTCCAAACAACTTCGGGTAACATGCGGAAGGCAACCACAATTTGTAAATCGGCATTGAGTGCTTTTAGTTGTTCCAGGAATTCAGCATTCTTTAATTTTTCCGGTTGCAGGATGTTTAAGTTATGTTCAACAGCATATTTCTTTACAGCACTTTCATTGAGCTTCATTCCACGTCCGGCAGGTTTATCGGGTGCAGTGATTACACCCACAATATTACATCCAGCTTTTACCAATGCATCCAGAGAAGCTACGGCAAAATCCGGTGTGCCCATAAAAACAATTCGCAGCGATTGAAAATCTTTCATCATCGCTGCGAAGGTAAGAGAAGCAATTATACTTCTCAATAGTTCGCACTATTCAAAATCCCTATACAGCAAATATTTTTTTCTTATCTCTTTAAACTTTTTCAGGTCTGGTTCCCAGCTTTTGCGTATTTCCTCTTCAGTCAAACCATCTTTTATCTGCTGCATCAGCTTAGCATTACCGGCTAATTTATTAAAGAAATATTCTTCCGGCTTTGGATTGCTGCCGGCTGGTTTTAAAAAGAAATTTTCCTTATCAGGGAAAAGTTTATAGGCATTAATAAGCCAGCTTAACTGTATATGATTATTTATTTTCTTTATCACTTTATCTGCGGAATCAAATAAATTCCAGCCATAGCAACGTTTGCCGTTAAGCTTTGGTTCTTTAGCGCCAACATTTGGTTTGGGTGTAAATGAATAGAGCGTATCCGGTAATGAAGGATGACCAAAAATCTGGAACGGTTTATCTGTTCCTCTCCCTTCACTTAAAACAGTTCCTTCAAAAAAACAGGTGGAAGGATACCAGTAAATACTTTGCATCGAATTTAAATTGGGGGAAGGAGTAACCGGCAGGGGATATTTATCCCTGTGATCATACTTATTGCAGGGTACAACGGTAAACTCAAAAGTACCACCGCTGGTAGTAGTGATGGGAGGTGAATAAAACCATCCTTCACCCAACAGCATACCTGCATATTCACCCATCGTCATACCATACACAACAGGAATGGGCTGCATGCCAATAAAAGAGCTGAATTTTCTTTCGAGCACAGGACCGTCAACATAATAACCATTAGGATTTGGCCGGTCTAAAATCATAAGGTGTTTATTGAATTCCAATGCAGCCTCTAAATAATATTGCAGTGATGATATGTAAGTATAAAACCGGGCACCCACATCCTGGATATCAAAGATCATCACATCTACATCTTTCAGATCTTCTGCTGTTGGTTTTTTATGATCACCATATAAAGAAATGATGGGCAATCCTGTTTTAGCATCTTTCCCATCTGTAATATGTTCTCCGGCATCAGCGTCTCCCCGAAAGCCATGTTCGGGCGAAAATATCTTTACCACATTTATATGATTTTTCAGCAGCAGATCTACTGTATGTATTTTCCCCGCCATAGAAGTTTGGTTGGCAAATACCGCTACAGATTTCCCGATTAACAGGTTAATATATTGATCGGTTCGTTCCGCCCCCACCATAAATGTCTTCCCTTTATTACTGATGCCACCCCTGTTATACTGGGCACAGGCAGTAGTAATTGCGAATACAAACAGAATAGGGAGAAAACGGGTTACATTCATGTGTATTATTTTACTCAAATGTCAACAAATATTTGTGATGAAATCGTGAAAATTTATCTCACCTCGCAAATATAGTTTACCTTGTGCGCCTTAAATTATAAATATGAAAGCAGCAAAGGGTAGTAAAGTTAAAGTGCATTATACAGGTCGCTTAAACAGTGGCGAACAATTCGATTCTTCTGCAGGTCGTGAACCCCTTGAATTTGAAGTGGGTGCTGGTATGATGATCAAAGGTTTTGATGATGCCGTGGTAGGTATGGTAGTAGGCGATAAAAAAACAATAACCATTGCACCACAGGATGGTTATGGTGAAGCGAATTCCGATATGATCGTAGAATTTCCAAGAGACCGTTTTCCTGAGGATATGATGCCTGAAGTGGGTATGCAGTTAAACATGAGCAATGGTGCCGGGCAAAATTTTCCTGTAACCATTGTTGAAGTAAAAGAAGAGACAGTAACACTTGATGCCAATCATTTTCTTGCCGGTAAAGATCTCATCTTCGATATTGAAATGGTAGAAGTGAGCGGGGGCAGTCCGTTAATAATAATGCCTTAATTAGTTTTAAGTAATAAGCGTTAAGTCAGAAGTTGTACTGGGTACGGTTTCTGACTTATTTATTTTGCCTGAATAGCTAAAGCTTTCCTTGTTTTTTTATGATAACTTAGTCCAAGAATAACAGTAAATATGATGACCAGCACAGAAGCGATAATACTTCCCTCAAATCCAAACTTTCCACCGGTTATTATTTCATTGCCATGAATATCCAGTTGAAAAATACTTTGAAAATTCAGTCCGCTCACTTCGTATCCCATAACCGGGCCCTGAAAAAAATTCCACGCAAAATGCAGCACAACCGCATACCATAAATTTTGTGTATAAATATAATTGATGCCTAAAATGAGTCCTGCAAGGATAATATTGATAAAAGCCAGCCAGCTAAAACTGGGATTGGTGGCATGAGCAATTCCGAAGATCAGCGCTGACAGGATCAATGCTACATACCGGTTAGTGGATTGCATCAGGTTATGAAGTATATAACCTCTGAATACACTTTCTTCAGCAATCGCAACTAAAACCATAATGCCGAATGATATAAAGAGATCCTCCCCGTTAATGAACCAGCCGGTGAACCGTACATAATTAAAAGCAATAAGAATAAATGTTCCGGTTCCGATAATGGCAATGGCTGTACATAATCCAATCAATGCATGTGAAACATGATTTTGTAATTCCCAGCCAAGACTGAAAATACTTTTCCGGTCAATATATTTTCTGAAAAGAAAAACAAATAAAATGCTGACAGTAAAGTTGTACAAAACAATATAGAGGATAGGCATAATACTGTCCTGTGCATTCAGTTGCTTTAGTGCATCCTGCATGTTACCGGCAACATTCGTTACCATCATCATTAATAAAATTAAAAAGGACCCGGTCACCAGTACTGAAAAATAGAGTACACAAAATACCAGCACACGTATCCAGCCCTGTTTAATTAATGGTTCTTTCTGATTCATACAACCAAATTAAATTAAGTTTTGGTAAGTTGATAAACTTTACAAAAGTTTGCATCCACAAAATTTCAGCACATGTTTATACAGGTAAATGAAAACCAGCTGGCCGAACGTTTTATGCGGTATGTAAAAGTGGATACACAAAGTGATCCGCTGAGTAATACGTATCCCACTACCGAAAAGCAAAAGGATCTTTCCCGCATCCTCGTGCAGGAATTACAGGGCATGGGTATAAGCGATGCACACCTGGATGAACATGGCTATGTGTATGCTACGATACCATCCAACAGCAGTAAAAAAAATATTCCGGTTATCTGTTATTGTGCCCATGTGGATACAGCGCCTGACTGCAGTGGCACGGATGTTAAACCCATCCTACATAAAAATTATGATGGTGCAGCTATTGTGTTGCCCGATGATAATTTACAGGTATTAACATTGGAAGCTTATCCTTATTTGAAAAATCATATAGGAGCTGATATCATTACTGCCAGTGGAAAAACATTACTCGGCAGTGATGATAAAGCCGGTGTGGCAGAGATCATGGAGTTTGCCTATTATGTAATGACGCATCCTGAAATTAATCATGGTGAAATAAAATTATTGTTTACACCGGATGAAGAAGTGGGCAAAGGGACAGCGAATGTGGATCTGAAAAAGTTAGGAGCACAATATGGTTATACATTGGATGGTGGTGAAGCCGGTGATCTGGAAGACGAAACCTTTAGTGCAGATGCAGCACATATTATTGTAAATGGTGTTATCTCACATCCCGGTTATGCCAAAGGGAAGATGGTGAATGCTTTGAAAATCGCCGGTGAAATTTTAGCAGCGTTACCGAAGAATGAATTTAGTCCGGAGACTACGGAAAAACGGGAAGGTTTTGTGCACCCAACAAGAGTGGATGGTATAGCAGAAAAAGCAACCATTGAATTTATAGTTCGTGATTTTGATACAGCGAGGTTAGCCCAACATCAAGCAAGACTAAAATCCATTGCAGAAAAAGTATTGAGTAATTATCCCAACTGCAATATGGAGTTCCATGTACAGGAACAATACCGCAACATGAAAGAAATACTGGATCAAAACCCTCATGTAGTAACTAATGCTGAAGAAGCTATTAAACGGGCAGGTTTATCGGTAAGAAAAGAAGCCATCCGTGGCGGTACCGATGGCAGCCGCTTAAGTTTTATGGGGTTGCCTTGCCCCAATCTTTTTGCAGGTGAACAAGCGATTCACTCCAAATTAGAATGGATAGGTGTAAAGGACATGGTTAAAGCTGTGGAAACACTTTTGCATCTTTCAATGATTTGGGAAGAGAAGAGTGAATAGTGAAAAATGAAAAATGAATAATCGGGTCTTTATATTTTTCACTTTGCTCTTTTCATTTTTCATTTAAATCTCTTCTTTCCAAATGCGCATATACCAGTAAATGGGGAAGCCTATGCCACCGGTAAAAATAAATACCAGTACCCATATTACTCTTTCACCACCCTGCACCAGTTTATTATTGATCATATGTACGATAAAATAAATAAGTGCTGCCAGTTTTAGTACAGCAGTAATAATGGCCACTATAACAAGGGGCCACATAGTATTCCATACGGTAAAAAAATCTGGCTCCGTATGATCCCAGTAAGCAAACTGCGGTATCATGGTCAGCACCATGATGATGATAACAAAGGCAGAAAGGATGGGCAGGAAACTAAATATCCCTGACAGTATTTTTGAATTGCGGCTCATGTCTTATGATTTATGCTAAAGATATTTCAAAATTCAGTCAGGTATAGCTGATTTTCGTCAAGCGTTGTTTTTACTGCGTCAAACATCCTGTACAGTGGGTGAGTGGAAAGAGGGTTTTAAAAGGAAAAAGAGGTTAGCTCGTCATTTTGAACCACAGAGACACTCCGGACACAGAGCAGCACAGCACAGAGATATTTCTCCGTGATAACTTAGTGTCTCCCTGTCTCCGTGGTTCAAAAAAAATCAAAACAGCGGCACTTGCTGTTTTCTTACTACTTTAGCCTTATAAATGATTCTTTATGCAAAACTTAATTTTTGAATACTGGTGGTTGATCCTTTTATTCTTTGTTGTAATGAGCGGATTCTTTACCATCAACCAGGGCTTTGTTGGCGTTATTACCATGTTTGGAAAATACAGGAGAGCAGTGGGGCCCGGCTTACACTTTAAAATTCCTTTCTTTGAAATGGTAACCAAAAAGATCTCCATTCAAAACCGTTCGGTGGAATTAGAGTTCCAGGCGGTAACTATGGATCAGGCCAATGTATATTTCAAAAGCATGTTACTCTATTCCGTACAAAACCAGGAAGAGGAAACCATCAAAAGAGTAGCTTTTAAATTTATTGCTGATCGTGACCTGATGCAGGCGTTGACAAGAACCATCGAAGGTTCTATCCGTGCTTTTGTAGCTACTAAGAAACAAGCGGAAATCCTCGGACAACGAAGAGAGATCGTTGAATATGTAAAAGACCAGATCGATCAAACATTGGAGAACTGGGGTTATCACCTGCAGGACTTACAAATCAACGATATCACTTTTGACCAGGCCATTATGGATAGCATGAGTAAAGTAGTTGCCTCTAACAACTTAAAAGCTGCTGCTGAAAATGAAGGCCAGGCTTTATTGATTACGAAAACAAAAGCCGCCGAAGCAGAAGGTAATGCCATCAAGATCGCTGCCGAAGCAGAGAGAGAAGCAGCAAGATTGCGTGGACAGGGTGTGGCTTTGTTCCGCCAGGAAGTGGCTAAGGGTATGACCGAAGCAGCCGAGCAAATGAAGCAAGCCAATCTCGATACCAATGTAATTCTCTTTAGCATGTGGACAGAAGCCATTAAAAACTTTGCTGAGTTTGGCAAAGGCAATGTCATCTTCCTCGACGGCAGCAGCGAAGGCATGGAAAAAACCATGAAACAAATTTGCTCAGCATTTGTAATACAGCTCATCAAGGCTTCGACAAGCTCAGCCTGACATTTACTAAAAGAAAGATTTAATGTCTGATTGATATTACTTTCTTTTTAAAATCAACCATATGAACCGTAAACAATTTTTATCCGCTTCAGGTGTACTGGCTGCTACCAGTATTTTGCCAACATCATCTGTATTAGCACAACATTATGATGATAACGGATTGGATAAACTCACCGATGCAGCCGGTAATTTTCAGCACCTTCCATTGCCTTACAATAAAAACTTTTTGGAACCTCATATGGATGAAGAAACCGTTTACCTCCATCACACCTTCCATCATGGTGGGGCTGTAAAAGCAGCGAACGGCGATCTGCAAAAGATAAGAAAGGCCATGGATGAAAATAATTTAGAAACGGTGGACTACTGGACAAAGAAACTATCCTATCATTTTTCTTCGCATGTACTGCACACTATTTTCTGGACCAATCTCACCAACAAAAAAACAGATCCATCCGGTGAACTGATGAAACGGATGGAAAAAGATTTTGGCAGCTACGATAAATTAAAAGGCTATCTCGCCAAAACATCCAAAGATGTGGATGGGAATGGTTGGGGAATATTGGGTTACCAGCCATACTCCAATAAACTAACGGTAATGCAGTGCGAAAATCATGAACGCCTTACCCAATGGGGAGTAATTCCTTTACTGGTGGTGGATATATGGGAACATGCGTACTATCTTAAATACAAAAACAAAAGAGCCGATTTTGTAGATACCATGTTCCAGATCATCAACTGGGATAATGTGGCCGATCGCCTCAACACCGCCACCAAATTTGCGATGTAAGCAATGAAGTCAAAAGTAAAAATTCAAAATAAAGAATCCCACAGGGATTCCTTACCAATTCAACATTCAAAATTCATCATTCAGCATTCAAAATAATCCACCCCGCAGGGGATTCCTCATTCATTCAAAATTCATCATTCAGCATTCAAAATAATCCACCCCGCAGGGGATTCCTCATTCATTCAAAATTCATCATTCAGCATTCAAAATAATCCACCCCGCAGGGGATTCCTCATTCATTCAAAATTTATAATTCAAAATTTAAAATAATAAAGCGGCTTTGCCGCTTTTTGCATTTTTATAACATACCAAAACGCTGTTCTTTCGTTCTATGGCGGGATTTTTGGCTGTAAAGATTAATTTAAGGATCAATACGGTTAAAAGCACTGATTGATTTACATTTGTCAATAAACTTACACCCACATGAAGTTTTTTTTATTGCAGGTAGTTACCGACTCGTTACAGAAAGCAGCAGAAACGGCCAACGGAACCGGTAAAGAGTTAAGCATGCTGGAATTGCTGATGAAAGGTGGCTGGATCATGCTCCCACTCCTGGTACTCAGTCTCATCGCTGTATATGTGTTTGTAGAAAGATGGATGGCCATCAACAAAGCCTCCCAGATTGATGAAAATTTTATGAACATCATCCGGGATCATATTGTGAGTGGCAATGTTACCGCCGCCCGTTCGCTGGCCAAAAATACCAATAACCCCGTGGCCAGAATTATTGATAAAGGTCTGCAGCGTATTGGCAAACCCATTGAAGCCATTGAAAAAAGTATGGAGAATGTGGGCAAACTGGAAGTATATAAATTAGAAAAAAATACAGGCGCCTTATCCGTTATCAGCGGTATTGCGCCGATGTTTGGATTCCTTGGTACCATTGTAGGGATGGTGCAGTTGTTTATGAAGATCAATATTACCAATGAATACAACCTGGCGATTATCTCCGGTGGTATCTATACCAAGATGGTGACCAGTGCCGTGGGATTGATCATTGGGTTGATGGCTTATGTGGCCTACAACTTTTTAAACTCACAAATCAATAAAACGGTGAACAAGATGGAAAGTGCCAGCGCCGAGTTTATTGATGTGCTGTATCAACCAACGCATTGATGAGTCGTGAATCGTGAGGCGTGAGTGGCAGGAGGCAAATAATTTATAATTTAAAATTCAGCATTTAAAATTTCCAATGAATTTCAGAAAACGATTAAAAGACAAGCCCGAAATGCATACCAGTGCACTGAATGATATCCTGTTCATTCTGCTGCTGTTCTTTTTAATTGTTTCTACCCTGGCCAATCCCAATATTGTAAAAGTGAATACACCCAAAGGCAAGAGCGACAGTAAGGCCAAACAAAGTATAGTAGTCTCCATTGATAATAAACATAACATTTACATCGGGCAGAAGGCAGTTCCTTTATTTGCCATTGATAGTTTGCTGAAAGAAGCTACTAAGAAGATGGGAATAGATACACCGGTAATTACCATTAATGCCGATACTTCTGCCATGTATGGCGAATTCTTTAAAGTGCTGAATGCTGCTAAAAAAGCCGGTGCAAAAGTTACGGCGAATGTTACGGCAAATTGAGTTTATTTCTTATTGTTAATGCTAATATTACTTGTCTTTCTTATTACAACTCCCTTGCTGTAGTCAATTTTAATTTTCGATATTCCTTTATCTGAATAATACAACCAGATACCATCTTTAACAGAGTTTATATTACTACTAACGGTTCCGTAGGCGCTTGTAGCATATCTATTCTTTTTCTTGATTGGGGGAGTGACTTTCTGTGTATGATTAGGGATATTGGTATTTATAACCACATAATTACCTTTTACCTTTACTTGCCCATTTGGATAATATTCTAAATACTCCCCTGATAATCTGCCATCCCTGTAATTCTCTTTTTTTATCATAGTACCATCTGAATCGTAATAAGTCCATACTCCTTCATTATAATAACCCGTCTTAAATCCCTTTTCTTTAATTTGTCCGTTTTCATAATATAAGGTACACTCCCCATTTTCTTTATCATCAATAAAGTTTTGGATTAGTTTAGTTTTCCCGGAGGCATAATAAATAGTTTCGGTACCCTGCCTCAATCCATACTTATAAGTTCCGGAAGAAACTTTTTTGTAAACTCCGTTAATTGGTATATAAGAAAGAAATTCACCATTCTTTACGCTGTCTTTTATTTCAAATACAGTGATGTCATATTCTCTAAATTCCCATGTTTTAAACATTTTCCCCCTGCCATCTTTAAGAATCTGAATTCCATCAGCAGTCCAACATCTTAAATATTTGGTACGGCCTGTGTCACTTTGAATTTCTTCTGACATTTTCTGGCCATTCTCATACCAATAAGTCCATAGTCCAAAAGACGTTTCAGAAACGCTGTCAATTCTTTTAAAGTAGCCTCTTGAGTATAGACGGCCGCTTTGATAAAAATCATCTTCCATTCTAAGTTGCTGGGCAGATATAGAAACAGTAGTAAGTGTAAGTAATAGTATAATAAAATTAAATCGCATAAATGATAGATGGCTTTACTATCCCGGCAGGGTCTGGCTCGTCCGTCCCTGCGCAGAGAGAATTTATTTATTTTGCCTGATTTTAATAATTACACCAAACATTTTATCAGCAATATGATAATCAGCTTTAAGCTGTTTTTTACTTATTAGCGTTAACTCAATAAAGTTTGAATCATTTATACTGAAAAGATCTGATTCATAATTTTCTACAAGTGGTTTACCATTTACGATGTAAGCTACGGTTGCTTCCGTTTCAAGATTAGGTATTTTTTTTAAGTAATCAGCAGATTTTTCTTTAAAAAATGACCAATAATGATTCCGTGCAAAAGATTTTGTAATAATATATATAACACCATTTTTTGCCTGAGGGCCTGCCAGCTTAATGGCTCCAGCATCTTTATAAACTGATACTAATGCAATATCTGTGGGTTGATACGCCTCTTCTATAAAAGCTTTGTTTGTTCTGATGCTGTCAACAAAATACATTGGCTCGTCTGCTGAAAACAAACTAAAAGAATTATTCTTATTATAGATGCTGTAACACGAAACAACAAGATCAATAGCTTCAACTGGTTTTTCTGCATAATAAGCCTCATCAACGGGATATTGGGGTTGTTTCGTTTTATCAATTTTTACAAAAAAATAAAGTGTATCGTTGCTCAGGCTCCAATAATCAGAACAGCCACGGGAGCCCCATGTGTTGCGTTTAGGGTATAATTTTAATACATCTTTGGCAAGTAATACCTTCATATTTACTTCATTGCCATCAGGAAGTTTGCCGGCAAAATCTTTCGTCAACCGTATTTTGCTAATATATCCCTCTCTGTCTTTTTGAAAGATTATGCCCGGGTATTTAGGCGAATAATATCCTTTTCTGTTTTCAAACCGTGAGTCTTCTACAAACCCATCGTTGCAAGGACCCATTTCTTCAACAGTTACTTCTTTTAATTCATTATCTATAGCTTTTATTTCTGCCAGGGTTGTTTTGCAAAGACAAAAACCGGAAATAGTTATTTTATTTGCAAGTAAAGAATCTATCTGGGCAAAAGAACTGAGTCGGAGTGTAAGAAGGATAATGATAAATAGTTTGTGATACATGATTATTGGTTATAGAAGCTAAAGTTACCTATTTCCCTCCACGGACCAGCTATATATGATGCATGCGTCATACCCTGCGGGGAAAGGAGAGGACTAGATACACAGTTCAACTTTTATGTTGTGGCCAACTTCAATGATTTCTTTTTTTCTGATAGCTGCTTTCAGCGGAAGTAAATAGGTGTTCAATTTCGTGTCGAACCAGATGGCTGTTTTCCATTCACTCTTTCCAATTTTTGCTAATGCCTTTAATCGCCCCCAACCTTCTTCTTCAGATCGGAGGGCCGCTCTTATTTCTTTTGACAATGCTTTGGGAAGTGAAACAAAATACCCGCCGTTAGGTCCGGTATATTGCCAGGGTTTGCCGGTAAATGCATATTTTATTTTTCCACCTTTCATTCAAAACAATTTAGTGCAGTAGGATTTTTTTCTGTTCAGTATCCTTACAAACCAGCATTCAGTATTTATTTCTTGCGATTGAATATTTTGCTGAGCAGGAAATAAAGCACCAATGCCATCACTGTCCAGTACAAAGTAAATATTATTGGCAAAAGAGGTGGAGGAGGATCAGGGTCCTGGCCTAAAACCGTAAGGGGACCAATCAAAATAAACTTAACAGGATATATAATGTGGGCCAGTATGTTTTTCCAGGCCACAGGAGATCCCATTCCCGGGAACCACTCACCATGTACAGGCCAGCACTGTACTTTAGGACCTAAAAGCGAATTAGTGATAAATTGAAACGCAAACGCTGAAACAAGAAAGATGATAACAAACTTTTTTTTGGAGACCTGCATACTGCTGCGTTTGTAATTGTGTAAAATATATAGTACTTCAAATAAAAAACGAATACTGATTTTATACAACTGCTTTCACCATCCGGTCTTTTCCCTGCATATCTTTCTTTACTTCTATACTGGTAAATCCTTTTGCTGTAAATAAAGCTATCATATCATTACCCAATGCTTCATTAATTTCCAAAAACATCATTCCAACCGGTTTTAAATGCGTTAAGGCAAAATCAGCTATCTGTTTATAAAAGATCAATGCATCATCATCGGGTACAAAAAGTGCTAAGGATGGTTCAAAGTCTAAAACGCCTTTACGCATGGCTGCGGCTTCACTTCTTTTTACATAAGGTGGGTTACTTACAATAATATCAAACTGGCCTAATTCATTCCATTTAGTTCTGTCTAAAAAGTCAAGCAACTTGAAATCTATCTCTGTTTCATTACTCATGGCATTTTGAACGGCTATACTTAATGCTTCACTGCAAACATCAATAGCCGTTACTTTAGCAGCAGGTAACTTCTTTTTCAACGCAATGGGTATGCAGCCGCTGCCTGTTCCAATGTCAATTATTTTGAATTTTGAATTTTGAATGTTGAATAAATCGTTGGTAGTCGGCTGTTGTTCATTGGCCGGAGGATTATCAGGTTTTAATTTTTCATTTTTCATTTTCCACTTTTCACTTTCAATTATCCACTCCACCAGCTCTTCTGTTTCCGGTCTTGGTATCAGTACTTTTTCATTTACATAAAATTTCATTCCGGCAAACCAGGCTTCACCCAATACATATTGTACAGGCCGGTGGGCTAATAATTCTTTTGTGTATTTTTCTAACTGCCCCTGCTTTTGTGGAGATAAAGGAAATTCTTTGTTTACGATGCGGTCAATTCGTTTCCATTCTGTAATATGCTCCATCACCCAGTCGGCAATATTATGCGCCTCTCTGTCATCATAAATCTCAAACAGCTGAAACAATAACTGCTGGTATGCCCGGTGAATGGTCATGGGGCAAAAATACTGGTTTCTGGTTGGGGTTGGTTACTGGTTCCTTGTTCTTATAACCAGCAACCAGTAACTTGTAACCAGCAACCAGTAACTTGTAACCAGCAACCAGTAACTTGTAACCAGCAACCTATATATTTGCACCCTACATTCACGACTCCGATTGACGACTCACGAAACATACATGCATCGTTGCATTGAACTGGCAAAGCTGGGAGCAGGCAAGGTAGCACCTAATCCTATGGTGGGAGCAGTACTGGTGCAGGATGGAAAAATTATCAGTGAAGGGTATCACCAGCAATATGGTGGTCCGCATGCAGAGGTGAATGCGATAACCCGTCTGAATATCGCCAACGGCGGTAGTCTGCCGGGTAACGAAGTGATGACACAAAGTACTCTTTATGTTTCTTTAGAACCCTGTGCCCATTATGGTAAAACACCACCCTGTGTCAATTTGATTATTGAAAAGAAAATACCCAAAGTTGTTATTGGTTGCCGTGACCCTTCTACAGAAGTAAATGGAAAAGGCATTGAAAAACTAAAAGCCGCCGGGGTGGAAGTAGAGTTGGGTATATTGGAAAATGAATGTAAAGAACTGAATAAACGATTCTACACTTTCCACACACAATATCGTCCGTATATCATTTTAAAATGGACCGAAACTGCAGATAGTTTTATTGGCAATACCGATCATTCAAGATTGCTCATCAGCAATCCATACACCAACCGCTTAGTGCATCAGTGGAGAAGCGAGGAAGCTGCGATACTGGTTGGAACCAATACGGCGCTGTATGATAATCCTGGATTAACAGTAAGATTAGTGGAAGGAAATAACCCGGTACGGTTGGTAGTGGATATGGATTTATCATTACCACCACAGTTGAAGTTATTTGATAAACAAACAAAAACCATCGTGTTTAATACCATTAAACAGGAAGAAGAGGAGAACCTGTTGCATTATCAAATCACTAATGATGTAAGTGTGGTGCATCAGATAGCAAATGCTTTGTATAAACTAAAACTGCAAAGTGTTTTGATTGAAGGCGGTGCCAAACTGTTACAATCCTTTATTGATGCTGGTTATTGGGATGAAGCAAGAGTAATTACCAATAGAGAATTAAAGATAGCAGAAGGAATTGCTGCGCCGCAATTACGGTATCACAAAAAACTAAAAGAAGATCAATTATTATCAGACCATATTGTTTTTTATCAACCAGAAAAGAATAGCCACTAAAGAGTATGCTTATATTATTAATTGGCAGTATTGTATTAACATCGTATCTCACTCTTTCTTTTAAAGTGTGTCACCGCTTTGGTATCAGTACTTTCCAGGCCATTATTTTTAATTATATAACCTGTGTAATAACCGGCAGTATAGTTAATGGTTCATTCCCGGTGGTGCCGGGTAATTTTCAACAAGACTGGTTTAAATGGGCCATGCTGATGGGTACTATGTTTATTTCCATTTTTAACCTGGTGGCTTTTACAACACATAAAGCAGGCGTTGCGGTTACTTCTGTTGCCAATAAATTATCAATGGTAATACCGGTTGCTTTTTCGGTGTGGTTGTACAACGAGTCGATGGGCTGGATAAAAATTGCTGGGATTTTGATTGCACTGGTAGCGGTAATATTAATCAGCATCCGGGAAAAAGATGATGAGAAACATTCCATTAACTGGTTAATACCGGTATTGGTGGGTGGTTTATTTATCAGCTCCGGTTTATTGGATACGGCTATTAAATATGTGGAGTATCATTTTTTAAATGAAGAAAATAAAAACGATTACCTGGTATCTGCCTTTTTCTTTGCAGCCGTTATAGGTACTGTATTGTTATCCGCTCAGTTGCTTACTGATAAGCAAAAATTACAGCCAAAAGCAATACTGGCAGGAATATGTATTGGTGTTCCTAATTATTTTTCCATCTGGTGTTTGGTAAAAGTATTAAAGAACCCACCCTATGGATTACAGAGTTCAGCAATTATACCTGTAAATAATATGGGTATTGTATTGTTCAGCGCCATGGTTGCCTTGCTGCTGTTTCATGAAAAGCTGAGCAAAAAAAACTGGATTGGAATTGTGTTGTCTGTTTTGTCCATTGCACTTATTGCCAGCGGAGATAAATTATAATGGAAGAAAAAGATTTTTTTTATACAGTGGATAAAGAAGCAGCGGCTGAATTTAAAGACCGTGGCAGCAAGTTTATTGCTTATGCTTTTGCCATTACCAAAGTGGAAGATTTTAAAAAACGCCTGGATGAATTAAAGAAAGAACATCCCAAAGCCGTGCATCATTGTTTTGCTTATCGCATAGGATTAGATGGAAATACTTTTCGGGTGAGTGATGATGGGGAACCCTCCGGCAGTGCCGGCCGGCCCATACTGGGACAAATTGATAGTAAACAACTCACCAATACCGCCATTATTGTAGTAAGATATTTTGGCGGAACGTTGTTGGGTGTGCCCGGTTTAATTAATGCATATAAAACTTCATCAGCACTGGCCTTACAAATAACACCCATTGTACAAAAGCAGGTTGAAGTTCATTATCAATTAGAGTTTGATTATACCAGGATGAATGAAGTGATGATGATCCTTAAGCAATGTAATTGCCGTATTACGGAACAGCAGTTACAATTATTTTGTGTAATGAAAATTGCTGTACCAAAACAAAGTTTGGAATTAACAGTTCAGCGATTAAATAAGATACAGGGGTTGGTATTTAAAAAACAATAAAAAACCCCGCCGGAGCGGGGCTCTAACGTTGAGGCGGATAATATCAACGTAAGAAACAACAGCATCTTTATCTTAAGAAAAGCATTTCACGGTACTTGGGTAATAACCAGTATTGATCGTCTATCAGTAATTCTAATTTGTCCACACTGTAACGGATGGCATCAAAGAAAGGGGCTTTTACCTGGCTTTCATAGGCAATGGCTTTGGTTCTTGTATTATCCATCGCATTGCAAATTTTTCTAGCTTCAATCATCTTACTCACCAAATCGCTCACTTTACTGATATGTTCAGAAATTTTTACCAGGATTTGTTTTTGATTGGCATAGGAAGCTTCATCTAGTCCAACTTCTTTCAGCCCTTTAATATTGCTGATAAGAACGTTCTGGTATTTTACGGCTGCCGGTAAAACATGGCTGGTACACAGTTCGCCCATTATACGGGCTTCAATCTGAACTTTCTTAATGTATTTCTCGAGCTCAATGTCGTGACGGGCTTCTAACTCAACATGAGTTAGAACGCCATTGCTTTCAAATAACTCTTTGGATTTATCAGTTATCATACCATCCAAAGCAAGCGGCGTAGTTTTTACATTGGGCAGACCCCTCTTCTCAGCTTCCTTCGCCCATTCTTCACTGTAACCATCGCCCTCAAATAAAACTTTTTCACTGGCCACAATGTATTCACGGATAACATGCATGATAGCAATCTCCTTCTTTTCACCTTTCTCCATCAGCGCATCCACATCCTCTTTAAATTTCTTTAATGTTTCTGCCATGATGGTGTTCAGCACCGTCATGGGATTAGCACAGTTAGCTGTAGAACCCACCGCTCGGAATTCGAATTTATTTCCTGTAAAGGCGAATGGAGAAGTACGGTTACGGTCAGTATTATCTAACAGCAATTCTGGTATGCTTCTGTGCAGATCTAATTTTAAAATGGCTTCATCCTGCTCATCAAACTTGGCACTCACTCTTTCTTTAATATCCTGTAATACTTTATTGAGATACTGACCAATGAATACGGAGATGATAGCAGGAGGTGCTTCATTGGCACCCAGGCGGTGATCGTTACCCGCTGAGGCAATAGATGCTCTTAACACATCAGAATAATCATAAACAGCTTTGATGGTGTTTACAAAAAAGGTTAAGAACATCAGGTTTGTTTTGGGCGTTTTACCGGGTGCTAATAAATTAACACCGGTATCTGTTGCCATACTCCAGTTGTTGTGTTTACCACTTCCGTTGATACCGGCAAATGGTTTTTCATGCAACAGCACTCTTAATTTATGCCGGCGTGCAACCCTGTCCATTACATCCATTAATAAGATATTATGATCTACTGCTACACTTACTTCTTCAAAGATGGGAGCACATTCAAATTGTGCAGGCGCCACTTCGTTATGCCGGGTACGTAAAGGGATGCCAAGTTTGTATGATTCTTCTTCAAAATCTCTCATAAAAGCATATACTCTTTCGGGAATAGAACCAAAATAATGATCTTCCAATTGCTGACCTTTTGCAGGGGCGTGACCAAAAACAGTTCTTCCGCTTAATACAATATCCGGACGGGCATTGGACAGTCCTTCATCAATAATAAAATATTCCTGCTCCCAGCCTAATGTAGCCGCTACTTTCGTTACGTTTTTATCAAAGTAATTAGCAACATCAACTGCAGCTTTATTTAAGGCTTCTAAAGATTTTAATAAAGGTGCTTTATAGTCTAACGTTTCGCCGGTATAAGAAACAAATATGGTTGGGATACATAATGTTTTTCCATTGCCGATCTCCATAATAAAAGCAGGAGAAGAAGGATCCCATGCAGTATAGCCACGGGCTTCAAAAGTTGCACGGATACCGCCACTGGGAAAGGAAGAAGCATCGGGCTCCTGTTGAATAAGGGCACCGCCATCAAATTCTTCCAGCGAAGAACCATCGCTTTTCAATGTAAAAAAGGAATCGTGTTTCTCAGCAGTTGTGCCTGTTAATGGTTGAAACCAGTGTGTAAAATGGGTAACCCCTTTGCTTTCGGCCCAATGACGGATACCGGCTGCAATTTGATTGGCAACAGCCCTGTCAATTTTTTTTCCACCTTTAGTTGATGCGACCAGACTTTTATAAGCTTCATCGCTTAAATGTTCCCGTGCGACTTTAAGAGTAAATACATTTTCACCAAAAATGGCAGTGATCTTGGAAGAACCACTAACCTCATTTGTTTTACGTTGAGATAGTGAATCCAGTGCATTAAATCGTAAGGATGTCATGGCTGTTGTTTTAATTAAATTTGGAAAATTTAGTATCCGCTAATGAATTCCAAATGTACAGTTTCAATAGATAAAAATATTTATGGATTTAATGGTATGATGAAATCCATAAGCAATAAGTTAAAAAGGGAAGAAGTTGTTATCAACTTCTTCCCTCTGATATTAATTAAGCTTTAACCGACTTAACTGTTGCAATAATCCTTGCTGCAACTTTATAAGGATCAGCAGCAGAATTTGGACGACGATCTTCCAGGTAACCTTTCCATCCTTTGGCAGGAACAGTAACAGGGATACGAATAGAAGCTCCACGGTCAGACACACCATAGCTGAAATCGTGTATGCTGGCTGTTTCATGTTTACCGGTAAGACGAAGATGATTGTCTGCACCATAAACTTCAATATGTTCTTTAACTACAGGACGGAATGCTTCACAAACTTTATCGAAAATTTCCTTACTTCCTGCGTTTCTTAATAAAGAGTTAGAGAAGTTCGCATGCATACCGCTACCATTCCAGTCTAACGCACCTAAAGGTTTACAATGCCAGTTTACAGAAACGCCATATTTTTCTCCAATTCTTTCCAGCAAGTAACGACCTAACCAAATTTGATCGCCGGCTGCTTTAGCTCCTTTTGAAAAAATCTGGAATTCCCATTGACCCGCAGCTACTTCAGCATTAATACCTTCAACATTTAGTCCTGCTTCCAAACAAGCATCCAGGTGTTCTTCTACAATGTTGCGACCATAAGCATGTTCAGCGCCAACGGAACAATAGTAAGGCCCCTGGGGACCAGGAAAACCACCGGCCGGGAAACCCAATGGTTTGTTTGTTTGGGGATTCCAAAGAAAATATTCCTGTTCAAAACCGAACCAGAAATCATTATCATCGTCATTAATAGTTGCTCTGCCGTTTGATACGTGTGCGGTACCATCTGCATTTAACACCTCACACATTACCAGGAAACCGTTTTTACGTTGTGGGTCTGTTATTATATATACAGGTTTTAACAGACAATCAGATGATCCGCCCGGAGCCTGTTCAGTAGACGAACCGTCAAAACTCCACATTGGGCAATCTTCTAATTTGCCGCTAAAATCTTTTTCAATTTTTGTTTTGCTTCTTAAGCTCTGAGTTGGCATGTATCCGTCCAGCCAAATGTACTCAAGTTTTGATAGTGACATAGTAGTTGTTGTATTTATATTTAAAAAATAATAATATTTATAAAATAATATGTTTTTTAAAAAATTTCAGCAAATATACTTATTAAATAGTTTTTTTTATTGCTGTTGTTTTAAAAAGTGGATATTTTGAGTAAAAATAATAAATATTACTACTAACAACTTGTAGTTTTGAAGTATGATTTTATTTTTAATATGATGATTGTAGTAAATCAGTTGTAACTGTTGAGCAAGCCTATTTTTATACTAATGGCCTGAGTAAGGAGTGGTTAAGTGCTTCCGGAAGGTTTCGTATAAAACTTTTAAAACCGGGCATTAGTGGCGTTGTTTCAATAAAAGAGTTCCCCTTTAAATTTACAAATTCTGACTGCCTCATCGATACGGAAAGTGGTAAATTGATTTTAGGGTTTATAAACCTGGAAGTAAAAAATAAAACGCCACATAAAAAATAAATGATTGTGTATGCAATCCATTTCCTGTTTTTAAATTTTGATGCCATTAACCAGGAAGCAATAGCTGGTATAAGTGCCAGTGTTATATAATTTCTCAGTGGGAGTATTAATAAAAGACAGAGGATTATGTATACGATTCTTTTTAACGAAAAGCCTTCTTCTTCCGTTATCTTCTGTAACTGATACATTATAAAGGCAATCCCATTAAATATTAAACCATCTTTATGCAGACCGGAACACCAGAAAACAAATGAAGGAATCAGGAAACAACCAGCAATTAAAAAATTCTTTTTATCAGGGAAAATTTTAAGAAAAAGCCTGTAAAGGGCAACGGGACCAAAAAAGGAAATAAAGGAATAAAAAATCACATTTATATAATAGTTCTTTAAGCTGAAAAGATTAAAAATTGAAACCAGCTTAACCATGAAGTTACTTTTCAAATCACTCCAATAGGAATGATGACCGGAAAAAAATCGTAAATAACCTTTTTCATAAGGATTGTAAAATATATCCGTAAAATATTTTGCGGGGTCCTTAAAAATCAGGTCAGTTTCCTGCCTGCTTTCGTAAAAAAACCGCCATGTATCAGCCAATACAGCATGATTTGGAATTCGTGAATAAATGATACCATAAACAATACTCCCTAAAACTTTAATGATAAAAAGAATAACAAGTGTTTTTTGAGATAAGCCGCTCTTTCTGATGAATTTTATTTTAGTGATTAGCCAGCAAAAAAGAATCAGGTATATTATAAAAAGAATGTATGGCAAGCTGGTAAGTAAGTTTTATGTGGCAAAATAGTTAATAATTGAGAATAAATTCGAGAATTAGTTCATATCCATATAGCCGTGTAGTTGTACTTTTGCGCTTTCTTACACAATTATGGAAATAACCGTTTCAACCGCCGAAAAAATCGGCCTTCGTCCCGAAGAATTTGAATTGATTAAAAGGATACTCGGCCGCACTCCCAATTTTACTGAGCTTAGTGCTTACTCCGTAATGTGGAGCGAACACTGTAGTTATAAAAATTCCATCAAGTGGTTAAAAACTTTACCAAGAGATGGTTCAAAGCTTCTAGTAAAGGCAGGGGAAGAAAATGCCGGTCTTGTGGATATAGGAGATGGCTATGCAGTGGTGTTTAAAATTGAAAGTCATAACCACCCTTCAGCCATTGAACCATTCCAGGGCGCAGCAACAGGAGTGGGAGGTATTCACCGTGATATTTTT
>JACPOD010000043.1 GCA_016185185.1 Sphingobacteriales bacterium
ATTGAAATTCTACCTGTTGTATCAGCATCTACATTAAGTTTTTGAATCTGATACAAAATACAAAAGGGGAGTATAAAAACTTTCGTCTTTTTACTCCCCTTTGTTAATAAGTCTTAAATGACTTTTTCAGTGCCCTCGTTTTTAGGCAACCTCTTTTTTTATGGTAAAAGGGCTTCTGTTAGGATTACTGCATCAGTTCATCAATAGCTGTTTCAAATGCATCCAGTGAAAATGGCTTTTCAAAAAACTTATCAGCGCCATTTTCCAATGCCACATCTTTTGCAGAAGTTAAACCGGAGATCATAATAATTTTAATAGCAGGTGATTTTTTCTTTATGTAGCTGATGAAGTCAACACCGTAGCCATCAGGCAATTTATTATCTAAAATGATCAAAGAAGGTTCCTCTTTTTTCAGGTATTCATCCGCTGCCAGAAGACTATCAGCATAATCAATCACCAGGTACTCTTTGTTCAGTGCCATATCAAGTACCAATGCAATTTCTCCCTGGTCTTCTACAATCAATACTTTTTTTGGGGTGTTGCTGCTCATAGTTTATTTTTAAGTGATTTAGTTAGTGGGGTAAGTACATTCATGATTTTACAGGAGTATAACAAATTGTCTGCCATAATTACCTAAAGACGGGCTTTTACATTTTTCTGATCTGTGCCGACTGTGCTTAAATAGCATACGCATAACTTTGCAACCAAAATAAAAATATGGAATTAGGTGTAGGCATGTTTGGCGATAATCATTACGATAAGGATGGCAAACCACAATCCTCAGGAGACCGGTTAAGGGAACTAATAGAAGAAATAAAACTGATGGATGAAGTGGGATTAGATTTTTATGGAATAGGTGAACACCATCGTCCGGATTATGCAGTATCCGTGCCTGAAATAATTTTAGCGGCGGCCGCAACGGTCACAAAAAATATTAAACTTGGCAGTGCGGTAACCGTATTAAGTTCATCCGACCCGGTAAAAGTGTATCAAAGTTTTGCAACCGTTGATTTGCTTAGCAATGGCCGGGCAGAGTTGGTGGCAGGTCGTGGAAGTTTTACAGAATCCTATCCATTGTATGGTTATAACCTCGAAGATTATGATGACCTCTTTGAAGAAAAACTGGATCTGCTACTACAGATAAACGATAACAACCCCATCACCTGGAAAGGCAGGCATAGGGCGGAACTTAAAAATCAATTTATTTTTCCCCGGGCAGTAAATAATCATCTCAATGTTTGGATTGCAGTGGGTGGCACACCAGAAAGTGTGGTAAGAGCTGCTAAATTTGGATTGCCTGTCATCTTTGCTATTATTGGTGGGGACCCTGCACAGTTTAAACCTTTGTTTGAGTATTATAAAAAAGCATGGCAGCATTTTGGACACGATATGGATAAATTCCAGGTAGGAGTACATATGCATGCTTTGTTTGGCGATGATAGTAAACAAATTGCTGATGAATATTATCCCATCTATTCTTCACAAATGGACAGGATTGGGAAGAGCAGGGGTTGGCCTCCTTTTCAAAGAAAACAATATGATATTGGCAGAGGAAGCAATGGTCATTTAATTATTGGGGATGCCAATGAAGCCAGTGATAAAATATTACACCTGCAGGAACTTTTTGGACTTACCCGTTTTTCGGCACATATGGATGTGGGCGGTCCTTCACACGCATCACTTATGAAATCAATAGAAATTTTTGGAACGAAGATCGCACCAAAGGTTAGGGAAGCGTTGAAGAATAATGAATAGTAAATAATGCCCTTTTTGTTAACAGGAAGTTATTGCATTGAATTTTTATAACGCTAACAAGGCTTGTTTAAAAATCCTTTTTCCTTTGCGGGATAAAAATCTTACATTGACAAAGCATTTTTCAATTTGTTTCCCCGGAAAACGAGTAATCGTCATCCTCTTTCTTTATTATTTAATAACAAACCGGTATAATATCCGGATAAAAACGATTGTCAATGAAAAAGATTTCAATTATGCTGGCATCATTAACGATGCTGTTTATTCTTTCCTGTAATAACGCAGAGGAAAAGAAGGAAGAACCAAAAGCAGACACCACTGCAACAACTAAAGCACCCGAAGTACCGGCTTTCGAGCCATTTAAAATGATGGTTGTTCAGCATCATGTAAAAGATTATGCCAAGTGGATGGCAGCATACCAGGCTCATGATTCCATGCGGCTTACCAGCGGTATTCACAAATTTGTGGTTGGAAGAGGGATACCCGACAGTAATGCTATTGTTGTAATGACAAAAGTGGATGATGTAGCAAAAGCAAAAGCTTTTGGAAGCTCTGCTGATTTAAAAGCTGCTATGGAAAAATCTGGTGTTACCGGGAAGCCGACAATGGCTTTAACGGAAGTCATTCGGGTAGATGTATCAGACATACCTTACAAAGAAAGAATGATGGTTGCCCACCATGTAAAAAATTTTGAT
The DNA here is from genome assembly GCA_016185185.1 of Sphingobacteriales bacterium. Lineage (GTDB taxonomy): Bacteria > Bacteroidota > Bacteroidia > Chitinophagales > Chitinophagaceae > AWTP1-9. The sequence goes on from JACPOD010000043.1 coordinate 2,448, forward strand.
GCCTGGTTAAAAGTGTTTGATGCTGAAGGAAAAGATAAAAGGGCTTCGTATGGCATGATTGACCGTGGTCTTGCCCGTGGTGTTGATGACCCCAATATGGTATATCTTGTATTTGCTGTTAGTGATATGGCAAAAGCAAAAGCAAGAGGTGAATCACCCGAGTTGAAAAAACTTATGGAAGAAGCTGGTGTAGATGGCAAACCAACTATGACTATGTATAGTGTTACAGAGCTTGTAAAATAATTTTAAGAAAGATAAAAGTAAGCCGGTATTTTAAAAAGTTCCGGCTTACTTTATTTCATAAATGATATCAGTCATTAGAATATTTATTCTCCAGCAACTTTTCTTTAAAACTGGTGCCAAATGTATAAGCGAACGTAATTACAATAGCTCTTGAATCAACTTTGCCATAACGGTTATAAGTAAAGTTGGAAGCCTTTAACTCTGAGCCGTATTTTAATGTGTTAAAGATGTCTGTTACAACCAAACCCAATCTTCCATTTCCCTTCTTTCCTAATTTTTGCTGAAAGCCCATATCCACATTATAAGTGGCAATACGTTTCCCCTGTGGTAAAGCAACAGGCGAATTGTACACACCAGTTACCTGTAACTTACTTCCTTTCCAAAATGTAAAATTATTAATCAGCTTTCCGTACCAGCTAACTACATCATTACTTAATTCCTGGCCGGCTGCATTGTCTTTAATGTTTTGTTTGTATAAAGAAGCACTTAGGTTGAAATCATATTTATTAAATGGCTTTGCTGTAAAAATATTTTCGATACCATAAGTGATGAGACTGCCAAAATTTTGTGGAATAGCTAAAGCCACTCCATTGGATTGTAAAATGGTAAACTGGCGAATGCTGTTGCTGGAATTGCGGTAATAGGCTACAGCGAAAAAAGAAATTTTATTCCAGTCTTTATTATAACCCAGTTCAAAAGAATGAATCAGTTCAGGTTTCAGGTCGGGGTTACCACCATGCTGGTTTAATGAATCGGTAACATCAATAAAAGGGTTCAGTTGACCAAAACCCGGGCGATTGATCTTTCTGCTGTAATTCAATCGCCATGATTCGGAAGCTGATTGATTGTAAACAATGTCTGCCGATGGAAATAATTTAAAATATTGATTCCTGAATTTTTGATTGGAACTCTTTACTGTACCATTATTATTGGTTTCTTCAGCTCTTAATCCAATATCATATTTCCATTGAGAATTATTTTGTTTTCCGGCTGTTGCACTATACTGCACATACCAGGCATGTACATTCTCATTAAAACGGAAATTACTGCTGGCAACAGGATTCGGAATATAGCCTCCATTCTCATAATTGAGCGATTGAAAATCGGCATCTAAATAACGTAATGTTGTTTTATATCCTGTTTCAATCATACTATGCGCTGAAACAGGATGTGCAAAGTCTATTTTGATATTGGTAACATTGCCATTTTCATAATTTGTCGTTCGCTGTAATTGTGCATCACCAATTTGATCATCTGTTTCCGTAAGAAACTTTGTACTAATCCCTGTGTTTTGCCTGTTTCTTTCAACGGAAGAGCTAACCATTCCGGTTAAGCTTATATTTTTATTATTAAACTTCCGGCTGTAATTCAAAGCAAATTCAGCTTCTTTACTCCGTTCAATTTCATTGGAGAAACGATCATTTCTTGAAACAAAATTTTTATTGCTGTTACGAAAAGTATTATTCAGGTCTTCATGATTATCCTGCCCATCAAGGGTGCCGATAGCTTCCAGTTCAAAACTGTTTTTTGTATCTGGAGTAAAACCAATCACCGCTCTTACATTTTGTAACTGATCGATCCGGTTATCATTACGGTGCTGGATCAAATAATATTGATCGGGGATATCAAAACTTTGCCGTTCTGCATTTATTTTTCTTATACGACCGGCAAAACGATTATCATACGCTAATGATAAATTCCATTTAGCTGTTTTATGACTGAGCATGGCGGCGCTGTTGATGCGTCCTTTGGCTCCAAATCCTGTTCCCAGCGCCAAAGCTCCGTTGGTTCCGTTTTGTTTATTCTTTTTTAAAATGATATTGATGATACCAGCCTCACTGTTGGCATCATATTGTGCGGATGGGTTATTGATGATCTCAATTTTATCAATGGCACTGGCAGCAATCTGGTCGGTACTTCCAATAGCTGAATTTCTGCCGTTGATAAGTAGTAAAGGCGTTTTCCCCCGTAAAGTAATATTGCCGTCTTCATCAACTACAACGGTGGGGGTGTTGCGTAACAAATCAGTGGCTGTACCGCCTGCCTGCGTCAGTATTGAACTTGCATTTACTACTAGTCCACGATTTGTTTTTTGTATAACAGGTTTGGTGGAAGTAACAGTTATGTCGCTTAATTGTGTGGACTGTTGGGTGAGTTCAATATTCCCGGCATTGATGTTCAGATGATCTTTGATTAAGGCGATTTTAAGTTGATGTGTTTTATAACCTATAAGACTTATTGAAAGCAGGTACTGGCCCGGTTGCAAATACTCCAGTACAAATTTTCCTGATGCATCAGTCAGACTATTGCTAATAGGTTTGATGGTATCTTTTATCGGGTATAAGCTAACTGTCGCAAATTCAAGTGGTGTATTTTTTTCTGTCACAGTTCCTTTTATACTCCCGGTTTGTTGTGCAGCTGCAGTCAAATAAAAAATGCAAAAAAACAATGACATCCAACAACGAATTTCTCCCTTTTGCAATGGTTTTAAAACTTTGCATAAAATCATAGTTTGTAAAAATAAGCAGAGCGTAACAATTCTGCTGAAATTGTTAACCAGCAACCGGTTTGATTTTTAAGAGTGGTATATGCTTAACGGAAAAAAATAAAAATAGCACCTGCGAGTGTAAGTATGATCACAACTTTATGATAATTGTTATCATTAATACGATTTACAATTTTAAGACCCAGCCAAAAGCCCAGAAATAATGCAGGTAATAAATATAAATCAATCAAAAGGGTGGAGGATGTAATATTCTTCCAGTAAAACGCCTGGAAAGGGAGTTTAAATAAATTGATCACTAAAAAAATCCAGGCAGCTGTTCCAATGAAATCATTTTTTGTCATCCGCAAGGCCAAAAAATAGATATTGGAAAATGCACCTGCCAAATTGCCCAGCATAGTGGTAAAGCCTGATACCAAACCTGTGCCGGCTGCAAAGAATTTATTATGCGGTACATCAATGATGCGGTTGAATTCCATCACCAGCATTATGATAACTGTTACCATGATAATTCCGGCCATGATTTTTCTGAAAATAGTTTCATCCATATCTTTTCCAACCACAACACCAATCAATATACCAACGGCCATCCATGGAATCAGTTTCCAGAAATGATTCCATTGTGCATGCCGGTTATAATAAATGACAGCGGCAATATCAGCCGCACATAAAAGTGGTAATACAATTCCCGTTGAACCTTTTCCGCCAAATACTAATGCCATTATAGTAACATTGAGCATCTCAATACCTTTCAACCCGGCCTTAGCCAGGCCAATAATAAATGCTCCGCTGAAGATTAAAATTATATGGAGTATGCTGAAGTAAGAAAGCAGATTCATTAGCAATAAATTAAGCAAGATCAGATGTTGCCATTTATGGCCGCAGATCCGCAGATGAAATCGGGAGTAATACCGGTTGATTTAATTCTTGTTTCTGCATCTGCCGGTAAAGTGGTTCCGGTTAATACCAGCATCGTATCTAACCCAAATTTATTAGCGCCGATAATATCTGTATGCAGCGTATCTCCAATCATCAGTATTTCACTTTTAGTTACGGGTTTAAAACTCCGCACATGTTCATAAGCAAAAATGAAAATTTGTGAATCGGGTTTGCCAAAACGTAAAAACCTTTTCCCAACAATACTTTCAACCATGGTGGCTATGCCGCCAATAGCAATGGAAACATCATTTTTGGCAATGGGATAAATATTATCTGTATTCGCTACAATAGCCGGAATTGTTCTTTGCCTTAAGAGGTTAACTGCTTTATTAATATCAGTGTACCAGTCAAACCCTTCATCATCCAATAAAACCAACGCATTGACTTCCGTTATATTGGTTTCATCAATGGCACTAACGGGTAAAGTTTTTAAACCGGAGCTTTCAATGTAATGGGCTGAGTTTTCAGTGCCGAGATAAGCAACGATGCCTTCTTTCACTTTTAAATCTAAATATTCTTTAGCCAGCATACCCGATGAAATGATATGGTCGGCATTAATCGTCATCAATCCCAACTTATTAAATGAAGCAGCTAATTGCTCGGGGCTGCGGGAAGCATCGTTGGTGATGATAAAATATTCTTTCTTTTGTTCAATAAGGTAATCGAATGTTTTTTCAATACCGGGAATTAGGCCTTTATAATTTTTAATCACCCCGTAAGCGTCAAAAAAAATTACCTGGTAGTTACTGATAACGGATTGAAACGATACAGTGTCCATGAAATTAATTTTTGATTTTAAGCGCTTTGATGATGATCTCCGGGTCAAAATCACGGTCAACAGACGGAAGATAGTTTTCAAAGGCTTCTGCTTTTAGTGATTTTGCATATTGTTCGCTGAAGAAGTGTCTTCCATCTTTAATTACATAATTCAAAATAAAGAAGCGGTACACTTCTCTGAGGAAACGGACTTCATTCGCCGTTAAAGGGTTTATTTTGTGATATTCCTCTAAGAATAGAATAAACCGGTCTTCCATCATCGGATTAATTAAATAGCTGAATACGGTACGGTCACCAGCATCAGAAACCACCCGGCTGAAGAAATAAAAATCCATCATGCGATAACTCACCCTGAACCAGTCGTAATCCCAGCGGGAATACAATTCCAGTTTATCAGTAACAGAAAAATTCCCAATGTTCCAGTCAATGAATACCGGAATCATTTCAAAGGATGACGGATTGTATTTTAAACGGTTCTTTAAAAATAGTTCGCAGTGATATTTGAGATAATCCACCTGCATTCGTGTGCCAAATTTTTCTTCATTCGTTTCCAGCAGTAGTAAAAATTTATTGATATCGCTTCTTAAAGTCTTGGAAGTTTTGGGCAATACATTTTTTACTCTTGAACAGGCTTTATGAAATTTGGCAATCTGCTGTCCAAACTTTTTTATATGTTTCTCATCTAATCTCCTGGGTAGTTTATTTAAAAAACGAATGGGATTATAAAATACTACCCAGGCATCTAATTTATTTTTTCGGTGGCGATAGATATAAATACGGTTGTTCTTCAATAAAGATTTTGCCAGTAAGTTTTCGTAAGGGTAGAGAAGGTTGTTACCCAATGCATGAATAATGCGGTGGTCTTCTTTAAAAAATTCAAATTCACCAAAGAGAGAAAGTTTGGCTACCACCATATCTTCATCTTCAAATTCGATCCGGTAAACTTTATTGGTGGAAACATTTACACTGATATCTTCAATGGATTTTATTTTTTTAGAAGCATCATAACCTTTCCATGCAAGTTCAACTATATGCGTGTAATTTTTTGTCATGATTGTTACGGGTAATGATCAAATGATTTCAAAATAGCGTTTTAATTCCCAATCAGTAACATGCCTGGAAAATTGTTTCCATTCCCACAACCTAGTTTGAGTAAAGTGGTCAACAAAACTTACGCCAAATAATTCTTTTGCAATAGCGGAATTTTGCATCTGTATAGAAGCATCAAACAGATCAGAAGGAAGCTTACCATGTGTGTCATCCTTGTATCCATTGCCGGATGTTGGCGGAATAGTTAATGGTAATTTATTTTTTATTCCATATAAACCAGAGGCTAATGCGGCTGCAATGGCTAAATAAGGATTACTGTCAGAACCAGGAATTCTTGTTTCTAATCTTGTGTACTTATCAGCTGTGTTTAATACTCTTAAAGCAGTGGTACGATTATCTAATCCCCAGTTAATATTAGTTGGGGCCCAGGCACCTTCTACCAACCGTTTATAACTATTGATGGTGGGTGCATACATTGGTACTAAATGTGGCAGGCAATATAACTGGCCAGCAAGATAATGTTTGAAAGTTTCACTCATTTTATTGGCATCACCGGCATCATAAAACAAATTGGTGGTTTTATTTTTATCCCACAAACTCTGGTGAAGATGACCACTGCATCCCGGTAATTTCTCACTCCATTTCGCTATAAAAGACGCCATGATACCATGTTGTGATGCAATTTCTTTCACCGCATTTTTAAATAAAACTGCTTTGTCTGCCGCTCTTAAAACTTCATCATGTAAAATGGCAGCTTCATATACTCCCGGGCCTGTTTCAGTATGTAAACCTTCCAGCGGAACATCAATACTGGCTAATCCATTAAAGAGAGCATAATAAAAATCACTTTGCTGTGAAGTGCGGAGTATGGAGTAACCAAACATACCCGGCGTTAGTGGTTGCAGTTTGGTAAATTCTTTTTCTGCTAAGGAAGATGGAGTTTCTTTAAAATTGAACCATTCAAATTCCTGAGCAAATACTGCATGAAAACCCATCGCTTCAGATTGCGATATGATTTCTTTTAATAAACTGCGGGGGCAAAAAGTGTAGTCTTTAAAATCAGCCAGAAAAAATAATACATTTTCCTGCCAGGGAATTTGCCGTTGTGTGCTTAAATCAATTTGACAGGGGCGGTCAGGAAATCCAGTATGCCAGCCGGTTAATAAAACATCATCATATGCCACATCGCCACTATCCCAGCCAAATACCACATCACAAAACCCATAACCATCTTTAAGTCCGCTAATGAATTTTTCTTTATGAATGATTTTACCCCGAAGGATGCCATCAATATCTGTAAACGCAAATTTTATTTTATTGATGTTATGCTGGTTGATGTATTCAAGTATTTCTTTGTAGTCCACAGTACAGGGGTTTATTACTTGTAAATATACCTAACTGCAGAATTTTAGCAACATCAATTGTTAAAAGAATTTCAGGCAGAAAAAACCAACGAAAATTATTTTATTAGAGCTTTAGTAGCTGGTTGGATTATTGTTTACTGATCCGGTATAAACTTCCCCCATCCGTAATGGTATAAAGCATTTGATTGGCATACAAAACATCTCTGAAGCGTTCCTTTTTATCAGCCAGCAAATTCTCTTCACCCACTACTTTATTGTTTTTAATTACAATTCGGGCTATATGCATACTGCTGAGTCCGCCAATAAACAGATTGTTTTTCCATTCGGGAATGGCATCGCCTTTATAAAACGCCATACCGCTGGGTGATAGCACCGGATCCCAATAATAAATGGGTTGTTCCATACCTTGTTTTTGCTGGATGGCATCATTGATGGGGTCGCCACTATATTCCAACCCATATGTAATTACAGGCCATCCATAATTTTTGCCCGGTTTAATAAGATTAATTTCATCACCGCCTCGTGGTCCAAATTCTGCCTCCCAAAGATCTCCGGTTTCAGGATGTATATCCAGGCTTTGAACATTACGGGAGCCATATGAATATATTTCAGGCATAGCTCCGGGCTGATTTATAAACGGGTTGCCGGGTGCAGGTTTTCCATCTCTGGTTATTTTAAAAATCTTTCCTAAACCAGAGTTCAGCAATTGTGCCTGTTCCCTGGCAGCATAACGTTCGCCAGAACTAACAAATAAGTTACTGTCTTTATCAAAAATTAAACGGGATCCAAAATGGGCTTCACTTTTAAAAGCTGGTGTTGCTCTAAAGATAACTTTTGGGTTATCAATTGTTGAATTAGTTTCATTTAACTGCCCTTTTGCTACGGCCGTTAAATTTGCATCTCCATTTTTTTCTGAAAAAGACCAATAGATAGTTTTGTTATTGGAAAAATCGGGATCTAATGCTACATCCAGCATTCCCCCTTGTCCTTCATTTACAACTTCAGGAAACCCTGTTATTTTTTTCTGGAACGCACCATTTGCATCAAATAACTGCATAAATCCTGATTTGTCAGTAATCAGGAAGCGATTGTCGGGAAGAATGGTTATACCCCAGGGCCTTCCAATATTCTCCGCTAATTTTTCCACTTTATACGGAGTAACAGTTCTTACTCCGGCAATTCTGGTTTGCCCGGTAAATGCCGGTTTATAATTTGTATTTGGTTTATTGGTTTCAACGGGTGGGAGATTGATAGAATCCCTGGTGTTACCCGAAGAGCTATCTCTTGCATTGCAGCCGGGAAAAATGCTATACGATAATAAAATTGCTGAGAATAAAATTGATTTCACTTGCTGGAAATTTATAGGTGAACTATAAAATTAAACAAGAAAAGATACATTTTGTTCTTTAATTATTTTCCCGGTCTTAAAAAATTCTACTGCTGAAACTGCTCGTGCAACTTCCTCCCTTCTCTGACAATGATGTCAATCATTTCTTGGATATCCTTTTTACTTGTTCGGAAATTTACAATACAGGCCCTCAGGCAATAAACTCCGTTAATTAAAGCATTGGATAAAAAAAGCTCCCCGCCACTTTGCAGCACATTGAGTAATCTTTCGTTCAGGTTATTTAAATATTCTATACTGGAACTTTTTTGTGGTATGTAACGAAGGGTGGTAATGCTTAAATTATTTGTTACCGCTTCCAGTTCGGGATGTTGGTTGGCTAAATCATAAAATAGTTTTGCCAGTGCAATATCTTCCCTTATCATTTCAACATAGCCATTACTGCCAACCTGCTGCAGGGAAAGCCAGACTTTTAAAGCCCTGAACCCACGGGAGTTTTGCAAACCATATTCATAAAAATTATGTGCCCTTTCTGCTTCATACGTGTCAAAATTGTAATAAACGGGATGGGAACTGTACGTTTCTATCAGGTGATTGGGATTTTTTACCAATGTACATCCTGCTTCTAACGGACTGTACAGCCACTTGTGCGGATCAAGCGCTATTGAATCAGCTGCTTCTATTCCATCAAATATTGTTTTTAATTCCGGAACAGCAGCAGCGGGTATTCCATATGCGCCATCAATATGAAACCACAGGTTATACACTTTACATATAGCAGCAAGTCCCTTCAGGTCATCTACCACACCTGTACTTACATCACCTGCGGTCCCTATAACGATTGCCGGTGTGTATCCTTTTTTTATATCTTCTTTTATAGTTTGTTCCAGTTGTATATTATCCATTTTGTTTTCACTGTCCGTGGCAATCCATCGTAATGAATTTGTACCAAAACCAAATAATACAACAGCTTTTTCAATCCATGTATGCGTTGTTTTAGAACAATAAACAGTAAGCTTAGCATCATTCATATTTACGCCTTGTTCTTTAAAATGCTTAGGGGCTTTAATAGTTCGGGCTGCTAAAAAACCGGTGAAGTTGGCCATATTTCCTCCACTAACCATAATGCCGGCATAGCCCGATTGCAAGCCAATTAGTTGTGCCAGCCATTTTATGGTTTGTATTTCTATTTCAGTGGCAACGGGGCTTAGTATCTGTGCACCCACATTAGGATTCACTGCGGCTGCCAGCATATCTGCCAATATCCCAACAGGAGCGGGGGAAGAAGTAATATATCCTGCAAATTTGGGATGACCGTTGAATAATGAATGATTGATAAGTAAGTCCGCTGCATTGTCAATTAATGTAATTGCATCGGTCCCATTTTCAGGTAAAACCGAAGAGGGTAAAAGCTTTTTTAATTCAAATGGAGTTTCGCCTGTGGTTACGGGTTTATTATATATGTCATCCAGCAGCGCAGCAATTTTATCTACCAACTGATAACCGGATGCCTTAAAGTTTTCGCCGCTCATATTGATTACAGCTTTTCTTTCGTTATTCATCTTCTTTAATTTATACTATAAAATTAAGCAGGACTTTCTTGTGGGATATTGCTTATTTGCTCAAAGATATTGCTGAGAGAATCTTTTTTTAAAGCCCTGATTCAAAGATATTGCTGATACGTTCAAATGTATTGCTGTAAAGTTCATGCCGGGAAACGGGAGAAGCAGGGCATGATTTTTTCTGCCACCGCTTGTCAAATTCTGGCTCCCTCATCCATGAATCTCTCTCCTAATGCCTAATTTTATAGGCTGAGTTTTTATCATATGATTAATTTCTTCTACAAAGTTTTGGGCTATCCGCAGTTTTGTCGCCAGTTTACCTGTGGCGATTCACTTATTACTGTGCTTAACTGTCCGGTGGAAGCACGGCTGATGCAGCAGAAATTTGCCGGTATCTGGTCCAAATACAATTATATATTTTATGTACTGCAGGGAAGAAAAACCTGGCATACACCACACGGCGTATTTCAATGTGAAAAGGCAGCTGCATGTTTGTGCGGAAAGGTGCTACCATAGTAGAGCAGTTTAATGACGAGGGATTTTGCGTGGTATTATTTTTTATTCCGGACGATTTTCTTTGCGAAACGTTAAAGACAAAATCAAAACCAATCAGCACAGGCGATAAAAAATTTTCACCTATTATTCCACTGGATACCAGTGAAACATTAAAAAGTTTTTTTGTTTCCATTTTTTCTTACTTCAGCGAAAACATGGAACCAGACCAGGCGTTGATTGAATTAAAGTTTAAGGAACTGGTGCTGATGCTGGCCGATAATCCAAACAATGCTGAACTGCTTGCTTATTTCTGCTCCATGCTACAGGAGCCGCAATCGGTTTCACTGCAACGCATCATGGAAGATAATTTTTCTTATAATCTGAAGATGGAAGAATATGCTGTGTTATGTACCCGGAGTCTTTCTGCCTTTAAAAGAGATTTTAAAAAACACTTCAATAATACACCGGGCAAATGGTTATTGGAAAAAAGATTGCAGCATGCGCATCAACTGCTGCAGCATTCAGATAAAAATGTAAACGAAGCTGCTTTTGAAAGTGGCTTTGAAAATACTTCTCACTTTAGCCGTTCCTTTAAAGAAAGATTTGGCTATTCTCCGGTTTCAGCAAAATCTGCTTTGTCAAATTAATTGAACTTCTGAGCAAGATTACTGGTCTCATCAGCAACATCAAAAGTGAATTGATGGTATAGTTTTGTGCCTGCAAAATTCATTAATCATTTAAACTTTAAACAAGATGAACCCCAACAAAGCACTATGGGAAAAAGGCGACTTTACTAAAATTGCCAACACCATGCGCCAGAGCGGCGAAGAATTAGTTTCAACTATTAATATTAAAAAAGGGATGAAGGTTCTTGACCTTGGTTGTGGCGATGGCACCACTGCGATACCTGCTGCTAAAACAGGTGCTGTTGTTATTGGTGTGGACATTGCCAGTAATTTAGTGGAAGCCGGAAATAAAAGAGCCAAAAAAGAAGGCTTAACCAATTGCATTTTCAAAGAAGGTGATGCATCTGATTTAAGCGGATTGGTTGATGCTGCTTTTGATGCTACAGTAACTTTCTTTGGAGCCATGTTTGCACCCAGGCCATTTGATGTGGCAAAAGAAATGGTAAGAGGTAACTAAGCCCGGTGGTAAAATCGTTATGGGCATCTGGATTCCCGGTGACCCAACATTGGTTGCACAAATTTTAAAAACATGTGCTGCTTATATGCCCCCGCCCCCGGAAGGATTTGTTAGCCCGATGACATGGGGACAGGTAGATAATGTAGTGGAAAGATTTACCAAAGCAGGTGTGTCGCAAGAGAACATTTCATTTGAAAAAGAAACATGGACTTTTCGTTCCGCCGGTTCTCCAAAGGAATTTTTATCCTTATTCAGAGATTATTACGGCCCAACCATGAATGCCTTTGATGCTGCAGAAAAGAGCGGTAAGGCAGAAGCATTGCAGAATGAATTAGAAAATCTTTTCAATAGTCAGAACAAAAGCAGTAGCGAAAACGAGACGCTAATACCTGCTACTTATTTAAAAGTAACGGTGAATTGCTGATAAGACCTAAAGATAAATAAGAAAAACATCAGGCAGGCTTAATTATATAGAGTGGATATAAAAAAGCAAAGGCCATCGGATTCGATGGCCTTGTTTATTTTAATGTAACGTTTGTTAATCTGCCAGCATAAATCCCTGCTCATCGGTAGCGGCCAGTCTTTCTTCACTTCTCTCTTCGGGGAAACGATAGTAGGAAAGTACTGCACGGCGCAGTTGTTCTGCTAAAACCATTTTTGGATTATTGCTGCTGAAAATAAAATCGGTACGTTCATTGGGGTTATAATCTTTGGCACATAAAATATCGTAGAGATGAAAAAATTCCAGCCTGCCAATTTTAATAAGGGGTTTGCGTTTAACTAAAATGCTGGAAAACACTTCCGTTTTCTTTTTTGTTTTAATGCCAATACAAATGCCAAAGGTCCTTGTATCATCATCATTAAGGTATTTTACAAGGTGCTGTTTCAGTTTTAATGCCTCAATATTATTATCTTCTACCTGGAAATTAAGTTCATTGGCAGCATGGCGTACATTAATTTGAAATTTGTCCAGTAAATTATTCCATTCCTTTCGGTTTCTTTCTTCAATGCCTTTAATAATGATCGTTTTCCATGGAGTAGAACAAAGTTGTTCACTACCTGTATTCATACACAGGAGGCAAACTTCTTTTAAAAATTTTATACTGAATAATTCATCCCTGCGGTAAATGCCCAGCCAATATTTATTTCCATAACGGTTTAGCCCTTCATAATACGGGAGTTTATAAGGAGGCAGTGAAAGCGGGGTGGCAAAAGGTTTTGTTTGAACCGATTCTTTTTTTATCAGTTCAAATAATTCATCTCCGTTAGCCAGCTCATTGTCGTAAAACGTATCCTTGTATTGAAAAATTGTTTCCTCTATATTTTGTGATAGGGCGGGAAGATCTTTGGTATGAACTATGTTCTTCCATTCATAAATGATATTTGTTTTTGGAAAGCGGATAAACAAATGCCAGAAGTTGATTTCTGAAGGGGAAGCCACCCAATTTATATTGCCGGTTAAAAGCGGGGTAAAGCTTTGATTACTGTCGCTGATATTTATTTTTAACCGGTGTGTAAAAGTAATCGCCGCAAAAACATCTTTATAAATAGCTTCTGTTAACCAGGTATCATTTATAAATACTTCTTCAGCGGGATAGGAGCTGATGATGTTTGGGGATTCTTCTGAATTTATTTCGTAATGGATACCCAACGAATCCAGTTCGGCACTAAGATTGGTTATTTCTTCAATGCCTACATCCAGTAAAAATTGCTGCCGTAACCCAAATCGTGCATATAACAATCTTGATTTTTCTGCGGCCAGGAGCACATTGTACAACCCGGCTGGTTGAATAATACCTCCTTTAAAATTAATTTTAATGATGTTGAAATTTTTCAATTCGCTCATAGTTAGATTTTATGTGTTAAAAAGAAGTTTTTGCCTGTATTTTCTAAGATCAGGTACTTTCAAATATCGAATATTTTAAAATAACAGTTGTTCATCTTTAGATTCTTAAATAGATAAAGGATATTACCTTTATGGCTAAGAAATAAAAAAGCGGGATATTATGAATAGGCAGATAAAACCATCAACTATTGAAGAATATATTGATGCTGCCCCGGTTGAAGTTCAGGTACAATTATGGCAATTGCATGAATGCATCTGAAAAGCTGCTCCAAAAGCCAAAGAAGAATTAAAGTGGCGGATGCCTGCTTATTCTTATGATAAGATACTGGTTACTTTCGCTTACTTTAAAAATCACATTGGATTTTACCCGATGGAATCCACTATTAACGCATTTGCAGAAGAGTTATCTGTTTATAAAACGGGAAATGGATCTGTGCAATTTCCCCCTGATCAAAAACTTCCATTAACGTTAATACGAAAAATGGTTCTTTTTCGGGTAAAAGAAAGTAAGCAGGGAACGATAAAGTGGCGTTCCTGAAATAATGGAAGAATACAGTTTAATGTTCTTTGTGTTCAAAAAGATCAATCACTTCCCCGCAATGGGGACATTTATGAATTTTTTTGTCTTTTATTTTTCTCATTTCTTCTAAAAAACCTGCTGTAATAATACCAGCTGGCAAAGCAAAAATTGCAAAACCCGAAAGCGTTATTACTGCAGTGAGTAATTTGCCAAGAATGGTGATGGGCACCATATCACCATAACCTATTGAAGTAATGGTAACAATTGCCCACCAAAAAGTAGCCGGTATGCTTGAAAATACATTTGGTTGTGCATTATGCTCTGCAAAATATAAAAGGCAGGATGAGATGATAATTAAAAATGATATCAATACAAGGCTCAGCTTAAGTTCATTGGCCCTGCTTACAAAAACATTTTTAACCATTTTGGCAGAACGCATATAAGCTGTTAGCCTGAATAAACGCAGAAAGCGCAACAAGCGTAATATCCGGAGCACCCTTAAATCGAGCCCTACCATTACATGCACATAAAAAGGAAGTATGGCGATCAGGTCGATGAGAGCATCTGTAGAAAAAATATATTTTATTCTGCCATAAATGCTGTGACTGTATTTAGGATCATGTGTGCTGCTCCATAACCGCAATATATATTCAATGGTAAAGATGATAACAGACACCAGGTCGAAATAATGAAAAGGTTTTGCATAGGCCTCGTGAATGGAGGGCACCGTTTCCATTATAACGGCAATGACGTTTAGTATGATAAGGGTAATGATAAAGCCATTAATAATTTTATCCCACTTTGTTTCTCCCAGTTCAGGATGAAGCAATACATGTATTTTCTTTTTGGTAGTATGATACATTGGCTGGTAGTTTTATTTTCTAAAGTTAATAAATAGATATTGCTGCCGGTAACATAATCTCAAAAGTAGTAGCTTCGTTACCTAAATAAAAATGTTGAATAATGAATAAATTCTTTGTATCTGCCATAAAAGCAATCATTATTGTTGCCGGCGTTTTCTTTTTAGTATCTTTTTCTGAAAAGAACAAATCTTCCCGTGAATTTTACCAGCTTATCATATATCATTTCACTACTATCAAACAGGAAACTGCCCTGGATGAGTATCTTCAAAAGGCATTGCTGCCCGCATTACATAAAAAGAGTAATAAACCTGTTGGTATTTTTAAGGCAATTGCCAATGATACATCCGCCAGCAAACTTCTATATGTGCTGGTGCCATTAAAAAAACTGGAGGAGGCAGATCAAATGACAAAATACCTGGCTTCAGACAAGGAATACCAAGCTAATGGGGCAGCTTACATCAACGCATCTTATACCGACCCTCTTTACAACAGGATGGAAACAATAATACTAAAAGCATTTCCTTTAGCCCCACAGTTACAAATGCCATCACTAAAGCAGCCCCGTAAAGAAAGAGTTTATGAATTACGCAGTTACGAAAGTGCTACGGAAAAAATATTTGCCAATAAAGTGCATATGTTTAATGAAGGAGGTGAAATTGATCTGTTTAAGAAACTAAATTTTAATGCCATCTTTTACAGCGAAGTGGTAGCAGGCAGCAAAATGCCTAATCTTATGTACATGACCAGTTTTGAAAACATGACAGACAGAGATAATCACTGGAAAACATTTGGGAATGATACTACCTGGAAAAGATTGTCCGGAATGTCATTATATCAAAACAATGTTTCGCACATTGACATAACATTTCTTCGCCCTGCTGAGTATTCTGATTATTGATTTCGGTTTAATTTACTTTTTGTCTTTTTTTAAAAGCAGTTGGATTTTCGCTGGAAAATTTTTTAAAAGTTTTGTTGAAGTGCGAGAGGTTTTCAAAACCGGTATCGTAACAAACCTCTGTTACCGTTTTATCCTGTAATAAAAATTTTTTGGCCTGGTTAATGCGATACTGGTTTAAAAAATCTGTAAACGTTAAATGCGTTGATTTTTTAAAGTAACGGCAAAAAGCGGCTGTAGTGAGATTAGTCAGTTTAGCCACTTTATTTACATCAATTTTTTGCTGATAATGATTTTCGATGTAATGATAGATCTTATGCATGCGTTCCTGCTCTTTCAAAACAGAAGCATTTGCGATGGGTCTTGTCTTTAATGGCGTCACTTCATTGCTTTCTGCCAGTAATTGAAATACCTGTAATAAAGTCATCAACTGTTCAAAATGTGAAAGACTGGTGAGTTGCTTTAATTTTTCACCGGCTTTCATTTTTGTATCGCCATAAAATGCCAGGCCGCTTTTGGCTTTTTCAAACAAATTGTTGATTGCTGCAATCTCAGGTAACGCAAAAAAGTGCTGACCTAAAAAATGTTCTTTCATTTGTACCACTACCGTTTCAACAATTGTTTTAACACCATAATCAAAATTCAAATGTGGAATGTTTGGCCCAATCAATGCCAGATCGCTTCCTTCATATTTGGAAATATGATCACCGATATGACGGATACCGTTCTCTGCTTCTACATAAACGATTTCATATTCCGGGTGAAAATGCCAGTAGAATAATTCATTCAGCTTTGGGGTAAGCAGTATTTTGAATGAACTGTCAACGTCTGGTTTTATGGTTTCCCTAAGAACCTTCATTTGTCTTTAATTAGTATTCTTTACTCCAATTTACTGTAAAAACATCAATACAGAACAAAAACTGGCCAGTATAAGTGTAGAAAACAGGTTAGTGCATAAGCTAATTTTACATCAGAAACCAACTCGTTTATGAAAAAAACTATCAACAAGTTATCTGCCAGCGAAGCAGCAATGCCGGTGGCTCATTCATCTCCAACCGGCATTCAGCCATTAACAACGAATCATCATACCAAAGCTGTCTGTAAAAATGTAACAGCAACGGGTTATTGCTCACGATGCAGGAGGCTATGCCCTGCAGCAGTATTTAATGTAACTTTCAATCAATAAATAAATTTTATTTATGGAACAAAAAACAATGGCCGCCACTATGGCTCCCACTATGATTCCCAATAATGCACATAAAGACATACCGGGAAATCCATCTACTGCAAAAAGCAGTGCATCAAAATTAAATGACCGGAGCAATGGAACACCATTGAGAGTATTGAGCGAAGAAGATTGGAATTTCTGGATTACGAATGGATATATCGTTATAAAAAATGCTGTGCCAAGAGAACAGGCAGAGGCAACTGCAAAATTTTTATGGGAGTTTGAAGAAAAAAATCCTGACGATTCTGATACATGGTATGCACCTCCAAGAGCAGAAATGAAAATGAAAGAGCTTACTAATACAGGGATGGTGGAAGTGTACAACAACCAGCATCTTTGGAATAACCGGATGACGCAGAGAGTGTATGATGCTTTTGTTGATATATGGGGTACTGAAAAATTATGGGTAACCATTGACAGAGCTAATTTGAATTTCCCAATTCGCCCCGGGTTTGAATACAAAGCATTTATTCATTGGGATTATGATCCGGAAACAAAACCGGTGAATGTACAGGGTGTATTGGCATTAGCAGATCAAACAGATGAAAACATGGGCGGCTTTCAATGTATTCCGGAATTGTTCCGCACCTATGATACATGGAAGCTAACGCAACCTGAAGACAGAGATCACTTCAAACCCGATACAACTGGTTTTGAACCGGTAAAAGTAAAAATGGAGGCGGGTGATTTATTAATATTCAACAGTCTTCAGCCACATGGCATCCGTGCCAACCGGAGCAGGGATAAAGTTCGTATTGCTCAATATATTTCTATGATGCCTGCTGAGGAAGATAATGAACCATTAAAAGAATGGAGAATCAATTCATGGAGGCATCGCATTGCTCCTGAAGGTTATGCTTTCCCCGGCGATCCACGCAAATGGGAACAAACAAAATATGACACTGCTGTGTTAAATGTTTTAGGTAATAAATTATTGGGGTTAGAGAAATGGTGATGAATGCCAAAATCAAAACACATTATATTGTGTAAAATAACAATTGATGATAAAGCAGGCAACAACAGCTCAACCATACACTACACTCAGCAATGGAATTAAAATGCCGTTGCTGGGTTTAGGGGTTTATGATATGTATAGTGCAGAAGTAGAACAGGCGGTGGGTGGTGCACTGGAGATTGGCTACCGGTTAATTGATACAGCTTCATTATATCGAAACGAAAAAGAAGTAGGCAATGCTATCAGGCAGAGTGCTGTGAATAGAAATGAAATTTTCGTTACCACCAAAGTTGGTAATGGTGATCATGGATTTGATAATACACTCCGGGCATTTGAAGAAAGCCTGAAGAAGTTGAATATTGATTACATTGATTTGTATTTAGTTCATTGGCCAATAAAAGGGAGAAGAAAAGAAACCTGGCTGGCTTTGGAAAAATTGTATAATGAAAAAAGAGTGAGAGCTATTGGCGTGGCCAATTACCTGATTCCTTTTTTGCAGGAACTAAAAACGTATGCTTCTATCGTTCCTGTGTTAGACCAGGTGGAACTTACACCCTGGTTATTTCAGCAAGACCTGTTGGATTATTGCAAGGAACGAAATATACAATTGCAATCGTATTCACCCATTACAAGGGGCAAAAAACTAAACGATCAGCGATTAGTAAAGCTGGTTGAAAAATATAATAAAACGGCAGCGCAAATTGTTTTACGATGGAATATTGAACAGGGAATATCTACCATACCAAAATCTTCAAATAAAAAAAGATTACAGGAAAATTTCGAAACACTTAATTTTTCTCTTTCACCAGAGGATATACAGTTCCTGAATACTTTTAATGAAAATTACCGGATATGTGATGATCCTATGTTAATGCTGTAAATACTTAAACATCCTCTTCATTATACGATAAAACGAGATTATTCATACTGGTATTTACTTTTCTGCAGGTGATTCCTGCCTTGCCTAACATTAGCCTGGAAGCTTTAGCTGTATCACTGCCAGCATATTTATCAGATAAATAAATCACTTCGGTAATACCAGATTGTATAATGGCTTTTGAACATTCGTTACAGGGAAATAATACCGTATAAATTTTACAACCTCTCAGATCCATACCAATATTATTAAGTATGGCATTTAATTCAGCATGGCAGATATAAGGATATTTTGTTTCTAAAAAATCACCCTGCTTTTCCCATGGAAATTCATCATCATCACAACCCATCGGCAAACCGTTATAACCAGCTCCCACAATCTTATTTTTATCGCTAACAATACAGGCCCCCACCTGGGTATTGGGATCCTTACTTCTGCGGGATGATAACAAGGCTACTCCCATAAAATATTCATCCCATGAAATGTAGTCCTGCCGTTTTTTTATACCTGCCATGCGGAGGAAGTTATTTTACAATTTCAACTAATTCAACTTCAAAAACGAGTAATGATCCACCCGGAATATTTCCATAATCATTAATTCCATAACCCAATGTGTAAGGCACCCAAAAACGGTATTTGGAACCTACGGACATTAATTGAAGTCCCTCTGTCCAGCCCCTGATCACCTGGTTAAGTCCAAATGTTACCGGGGCATTGTTTCTGCTTGAGTTGTCAAATTCAACTCCATTGAGAAACGTTCCTTTGTAATTAACGGAAACCCTGTCTGTTTCTTTTGGTTTTTCCCCTGTGCCTTCAGTCATTACTTCATATTGTAACCCGGAAGCAGTTGTTTTTACATTGGGTTTTGTTTTATTGGCAGCCAGGAAATTTTTTCCCTGGGTTATTTGAAATTTTGCTTTTTCCTCGCTCAAAGAGTTAAGGCATTTGGTTATAGCCATGTTAGCACCGGCATCATTTAACAATGTTGGTTTTTTTGCAAGTACAGTTTTCATCCCTTCTAATACAAGAGCTGTATTTAGTTTAGTAACACCCTGCTGACTATAAAAATTAGCCACACTCATACCAATTGCATAGCTGGCCGAATCGAGATTATTTTTGAAAACTGGCGTTGTTGTTTTTGTTACAGGTTTTGTGTTGCCAGTTTGTGCCAAACCCGCAATAGTAATTACAAGAAGAAAAAGTAATAAAGTCGTTTTTTTCATTTCAGGTATTTTTTCCAAAAATAGAGTAAAGAAAATAAATATCCTTGCAGATAGTGTTAATTAGCCGTGATTTTCAATCACCAGGTTTTCCAAATTAGAAGTATATTTCCACTTAAAATTTTCAACAATGGCAAAAAGACTGCTTGTTTCTTTACTCACCATTTTATTTTTCATGGAATTAAATGCTCAAACAAAAACAGATTCTGTTCTCAATGAGTATAATAATTATTTCAAACCACTTAAGTGGAGATGTATTGGCCCTTTTCGTGGTGGCCGCTCGGTTTGTGCCACAGGAGTAGTGGGAAACCCAATGGTTTATTATATGGGAACAACAGGAGGAGGTGTATGGAAAACGGATGATATGGGAATTACCTGGAATAATATAAGCGATGGATATTTTAAAACCGGGTCTGTAGGCGCTGTTGCTGTTGCTGAAAGCGATGCCAACGTAGTTTATGTTGGTATGGGCGAGCATGCAGTACGTGGTGTAATGACCAGTTATGGGGATGGTGTATATAAATCAACAGATGCCGGTAAAACATGGAAAAAAATGGGCTTGGATTTAACACAGCATATCGCAAGGATCGTTATTCATCCAAAAGATCCCAATATTGTTTATGTGGCGGCTCAGGGTGCATTGTATGGTAAATCAAAAGAAAGAGGTATTTATAAATCAACAGATGGTGGTGCAACCTGGAAGAATGTGTTGTATGTAAATGATAAAACTGGTTGCAATGAATTATCGATGGATATGAATAACCCACTTATCATCTACGCCAGTATGTGGGAGCATGGTCGTGAACCATGGAGAGTAACCAGTGGCGGGCCGGGTAGTGGTTTATATAAATCAACCGATGGAGGTGAGCATTGGGAAAAAATGACGGAAGGTTTACCAAAAGAAATGGGTAAGATGGCCATTGCTGTTTGCCGCAGTAACAGTGAAAAAGTATATGCAGTTATTGAAAGTGATTGGGAAAAAGAAGCTGGTGGTATGTATGTTTCTAATAACGCCGGCAAAAGCTGGGAACAAGTAACGAACGATCACCGTTTAATACAGCGGGCATGGTATTATATTGAAGTTTTCCCCGACCCTAATAATGAAAATACAGTTTATGTAATGAGTGCCCCGGCACTTAAAAGTACCGACGGTGGTAAAACATGGGAAGATATGTCTACCATGCACGGCGACCATCATAATCTTTGGATCAATCCGGGCAACAGTAATAATATGATCATCTCAGATGATGGTGGCTCAGTTATATCATTTAATGGCGGTAAAACATGGAGCAGTTTAAACAACCAGCCTACCGCACAGATGTACCGGATCAACGTTGACAATTTATTCCCGTATAATATTTATGGAGGGCAGCAGGATAATAGCTCTGTAAAAATTCCCAGCCGTGAATTAGGCAGTGTCGGAATAACAGAAAGAAACTGGACATACAGTGCCGGTGGCGAAAGCGCATTTCTTGCTTTTAATCCGGATGACCCGCAATATGTAATGGGCGGAAGTTATGAAGGAACTATTGAGGTATTAGATACCAAAGCAAAAGGAAGCACCAGTAATATGGCAGCACCCATTCAATATCTTAGTAAGGATGCAAAGGATATGAAGTACCGCTTTAACTGGAATGCACCCATCATTTGCAGTAAGTACGATCCCAAAGTATTTTACCATGGTTCGCAACTGATGCTGAAGACAACTGATTATGGTAAAACATGGACCGAAGCTTCGCCTGACCTTACCCGTAACGAAAAAGAAAAACAGGGCAGGCCCGGCGTTCCCTACACCAATGAAGCAGTAGGTGCAGAAAATTATGGCACATTGGCGTATATATATGAATCGCCTTATGAAAAGGGTGTTATTTATACAGGGAGTGATGATGGCTATGTTTATTTAACCAGAGATAATTGCGCTACCTGGAAGAATGTTACACCAGCAGCACTACAGGAATGTTTGGTAAATGCCATTGAAGTTTCTCCTTTTGATAAAGCCACAGCATATATCGCTACTACCAGATATAAATTTAATGATAAATCACCCGGTATATACAAAACAACAGACTATGGAAAAACCTGGACAAAAATAACTAATGGAATACCAGATGGAGCATGTACCCGTGTGGTAAGAGAAGATGTAAACCGAAAGGATCTGCTATATGCCGGAACAGAGCTGGGTTTGTATGTATCATGGAATGGAGGAAATGACTGGAGTCCTTTCAATTTAAACTTACCCGTTACACCTGTTACAGATTTGCGTATCCACCAGGGAAATTTGATCGCTGCTACACAGGGGCGTTCGTACTGGATTCTGGATGATTTGAGTTTGCTGCGCCAATATAAAAAGGGAGACAGTTCATTAACTGTTTTTCAACCGTCACCTGCCTACCTTGTAAATGGATATAGTGACCTGGATAATTCAGGAAATGATTTTACAGGTTTAAATAGTTACAGGGGCATTAATCCTTCTACAGGTGTGGTCATTTATTACCAATTACCTGATGTTAAAGACGCAACGCTGACAATGGAAATAAAAGACGCCGATGGTAATCTTATCAGAAGCTTTTCTTCTAAACCAGACAGTACCTATAAAAAATTTGAAGGTGCTGCACCACGGGATTCGGTGTTGTCAAAATCAAAAGGATTAAACCGGGTAGTATGGAATATGCGTTCTTTCACCATACCCAGCATTCCTTATGTTGACCTGGAATTAGGGTTAAGAGGTCATAAAGTTCCGCCGGGAAAATATACTGTTACATTAAAAGCGGGTGATAAAACTGTGACTACAACAGCGGAGATTTTAGCCAACCCTTTATATAATGTATCAACTGCTGATTATAAAGAATATCATACCGTAATGAGCGGAATGGAAAAGGAAGTAACAACCATGCACCAAATGATAAACAGCTTATACAATAAAAAAGAACAGCTGGAATCTATCATCGCTTCCCTGCCTGCAGATGAGAAATATAATTCAGTAAAAAAAGAAGCGGGTGAACTGGTTAAAAAGATGAAAGCATGGGATGAAGAAATGGTGCAGCGTAAATCAAAAACATATGATGATGCTGAGAACTTCCCTAATAAATTCACTTCGGATTACATATACCTGATCAACCAAACCGAAAGTGATATTGCAAGGGTAAACCAGCCCAACTTAGATTTATTAAAAGAAATGAATGCTAAATGGATTTTGTTAAAAGCAAGAGGAGAAGAATTAAGGGATAAAGATTTGCCTGCAATGAATAAAAAGCTGATAGATGCCGGTATAGGACCTGTTTGGAAAAATTAGGCTATTGACAATTTAATATAGAAGCCACTTTAATAAAGTGGCTTCTATGTTAAATTAAATATCTGTTTCCCAGTAAGATTTGTTTCCCAAATAAAATCTTTATTTTAGATTATAAATTATTTCAATGGATAAGATTTTTTTTAGTTATTCCCGTGCAGATTCAGAGTTTGTTTTAAAACTTGCAAAAGATCTCCGCAAATCAGGTGCTGATATATGGCTGGATCAGCTGGATATTGCTCCCGGGTCGCACTGGGATGCTTCTATTGAAAAGGCTTTGCATTCTGCCGGCACATTGCTTATTATTTTATCTCCTAATTCTGTTGCTTCAGAAAATGTGATGGATGAAGTTTCATATGCTCTGGAAGAAGGGAAAAAAGTAATTCCCATTCTTCATGCCAATTGCGAAACACCATTTCGGTTACGAAGATTACAACGGATAGATTTTACTACGGACTATAAAACGGGTTTCAATCATTTAATGGAATCTTTGGGATTGAAGGAAACGGATAAGAATGCAGGGTTAGAAACAATTGCACATAATATAGCAAAACCTGCTGAAGTTAAAAGTGAGTCTGCTTTTCGAAAGGGAAAGACGGGTATTATCAATGGGGAATTTGGGAAAAAGAGAAATTAAACCAGGTTCTGGAATTAGATAGTACTGTAAATGATTCAAGACAATATACGATACTGGTGAATAATGTTGAAAGCGAATGTGCACAATGGAAGCTGGAGCCTACTGATGAAAAGATTTCAGGCCAAAATTAATTTAGAGTTCAAATTCCCATACTGTTCTGTAAGTGCCATTTTGTTCTGCGTAAGATAAAAACGAATGGTAGAATTTATCCGCACCAATTGTAGCACTATCTCCTATAACAACAAGTTGTTCCCTGGCTCTTGTAATGGCCACATTCATGCGGCGGTAATCTTTTAAAAAACCAATATCGCCATCTTCATTACTCCTTACTAAGGATAAAAGAATGATTTCTTTTTCCTGTCCCTGGAAACTATCTATTGTGCTAATGCGAAGTGAAGAGGATAATAATTCTTTAGCCGCAGCTACTTGCCCGGAATAAGGAGAAATAAAAGCAATTGTTGAAGCATCCGGCTTTTCTCTTTCTATCCACTGCTGTATTATTTCCAGTTCACCTTCATTTTGCAAACTTATTCCATCTGGTCCGTGTGTTTCCTGAAAGCCAGATCCTGCTGTATCAATAAATGTAAGATGTACACCGGTATTTTTTAAATGTGCGGCTGTTTGTAACAAACCATTGTAAAAATAGTGACTGCTAAACCCGGCAATTACTTCACGCATGCGGTATTGAACATTTAGTAAATGTACATTGGCAGAAGTTGCAATGGCTTTTTCCAGGATGGAAATATTAAACCCGGCCACTGCCGCTTCATTACTTAATACGGTGGGAGGCAGCTTTTTTATTTCACTTCGTATATTTTTTACTTCTCTAAAAAGAAGATTACGCTGTTCTCTCTCTGCCTTGCCAAAACTCCTTTTATATTTATGTGCCATCCTGCGGAATTCTTCCGCCCTTATTTTTAATTGTTTTATTTCCTTTAATTCTTTACTGTTATGAAGTTTGCCTTCCGGGGTATGGGCAAATATCAATGCATCAACCTTTGTGATGTTGCCCACTCTTAAAAGCTTTACTCCCTGCTGTAATAAACCTTTTGAAATATTATCAACGGCCGTATTGCTTGGTGCTGACACTAAAACTTTTTCGCCCAGCGCAATCATTTGTATTATTGCTTCAATAAGTGTTGTTGTTTTTCCAGTACCTGGCGGGCCATGAACAATGCAAATGGGTTCGTTCTGTAATATTGCGTTTACTGCGTTTTGCTGGCTTTCATTCAAATTTTTGTTGCGAAATTGAGTTGATACAACTTTGGATAGCGTCAATGAGATTTTTTCTTTTATTACTGTATGTATTTGTTCAAATACTTTAAAAAGTGATTTGTTGTTCTCAATTTCAGTCAGCACTTTTTTCATGATAGCAGTTGTTCTGGTATCAGGTGCCAGTTTAATTCCCACACCATGTTCTTCTATCCACTCCGGAAAATCTGGTGCAAACAACCGGAATTCTCCATTCTTACCATCTAAACTCATCAAAATCCCTTTAACGGGTTCCTCACCCTGTAAAAAGCATTCGATTGCTGACCCATCCCTGAACATATTTGTTTCCGGTGGAAAACTGAGCTTAAAAGTTATTTCAGGATAATCGGCATACCCAAATGTTTTTTTGGTAACGGTAAGCGGATGCAAAGCAAGCCCTTCGGCTTTTAATTGTTTAAGCGTATGGTGCTGATCTAATTTATAACGATTGGCTTGTTCTTTTTCTTCCAGTTCAATACAGTTCAATAATAGCTGAATGTGCGGATGCATGCAGTGAAAATAATATTTTATGTGACCCGGTACGAAAAAATATTAAAAAGGAATTCCAATATTAATATAACCTACCACTTTTTTTGATTGGTCGCTGTACATTAAACTTAGTTCTAAAGGACCTAATGCAAAGTTGTAACCAAACGTGAGAGAATAACCAGTGAGCAAATCAGGGTTTTGAAAAAAATCACTTTTCGAAATAAAGTTATTGAATAATACGTTGGCCCTTCCGGTCAGATAGGTATTGTTGAACATTTCATATCTTAACCCGGCTTGTACAGCAGCAACGGCAGGGGAATAAAGCGAACCTTCCTGTAACCCTGCAAACCGTATTTGATTGCGAAAAAGAGGAGTTAATCCGCCAATTGAAAATTCATTCATTATATTTCTGCGATAATTAAAGTTGATGCCACCCTGTAACAGCATTTCTAATGTAACTGTTCTGCTGAACGCAGAAAAGCTGTTCATGGTTAAAAGAATTCTTCCATAAGCACTTTTGTCAACTTTTATAGAATCAGGTTTTGTGGGCTGGCCATTAACAAAAAAGTTTATATCGGGCTTTTGTGCTGAAACCCATTCAAAAGATGAATGAATTTTTACACCACGGGTTGGATATATTGATTTATTTAAACTGTTATGCGTTAAAAAAAAGTAAGAAGTTGTAAAAGTATTGCTGCCTTTAAAATCAAACAGGGAATTAAATGCTGGTTTATAATACAACCATTCAAATCGTTCTCCAATTCCAACGGACAGGTTACGGTAACTGGAATGCTGGGTTCTTGCATCCAGTAAAAGGAATTGCTGTTTGTATAAACCATCCTGTTTGTATGTATTATACGTGGTCACATTAAAACGGTCGTATTGTGAATTGAGCATTAAGGAAAAGTTTTTGCGGCGACCCAAATATTGCAAATGTTCCGCTCTTGCCCGGAACGATTCCCCAATATTTAGTTTTATCATACTTCTTGAACTGGGTGTAAATAGATTACGGGAGGTAAAGTTTACAATGGCTGCAATACCACTAAACTTATTATAGTGTAATCCTACTTTGGCAAAAGTTAACGGGTTCTCTTTCACATCAAATATAATTTTACAGGTTCCGTCATCTAATGGTTGCAATGAATAAGTTACCCTGCTGTAATAACGGGTACCATAGGCTGCTCTTACCATACGGGTGAGTTTATCAATACTGTATTCCCTGTTAAGGTAAAAGTCCATGGTATGGATTAAGAAATCCGTTGTGGTGTTTTGTAAACCTCTTACTTCTACTGCTGATATAACAACCGGTTTAACGTCCGGTAACCTGTTCTTTGATACTTCCTGCTTACCATAGATGGAATCTAATGAATCAGCCAGGTGTTTAAATGTGGGATATAGCCTTCTGCCAAGAGCAATCCCCGAATCAAGTATTTCTTTTGACAAAGGGAAACTTCCCATATTGTATTTTTCTTTATCAAAAGGAACATAAATATCACATTGTGCTATCTCTTCTTTTTTATCCCGTTCTTCGCCAAAAAAAGCAATTTGAAGCAATACCTGTAATGCATTTCTTACTTTTTC
>JACPOD010000044.1 GCA_016185185.1 Sphingobacteriales bacterium
CCATCCCCATCCTGCCAGTCGAGTTCTTTTATTGTCCAGCCCTGTTTTTGTCCATACATACGGTACATACGGGCAAGCATTTCTGCCCAGTCCTGGCTTTCTGTTCCACCGGCGCCACTGTTGATTTGTAAAACTGCCGGCAGTTCATCTTCGGGTTCATTTAAGGTGCTTTTAAATTCAGCCTCTTCGATTTTTGCAATAGCTTTTGTATATGCTTCCCTTGTTTCTTCTTCAGTAGCATCACCGCCTTTCCAAAAATCAAACAGCACTGCAAAATCTTCCGCAGATGTTTCTGTTTCTGTATAAAGATTTACCCAGAATTCGTTTTGCTTACTATTTTTCAGGATCTCCGTGGCACGTTTGTTATCATCCCAAAAACCCGGACTTAGTGAGAGTTGTTTCTCTTCATTGATTTTATATTGACGGTTCTCCACGTCAAAGAAACCTCCTCAAGACCACTATACGGTCCCTCATATCCTTAAGTTGTTCTTGTGTCATAGCGCCGCAAAGATAGGGAGAAAGTTTTCAGTTCTAGGTTCTCGGTTCTAAGTTCATGGTTTGCTGTTGTTGGTTGCTTTTGCTTATTCCCATTGCTTATTGCCACTGTCATCTGTCAACTACAAACAGCAAACTATCAACTTTCAACATCTTCCATTATCTTACAGCCATGTATTTCTTAGGAATTGATATTGGCACCGGATCCGTTAAAGCTGTATTAATAAATGTAAAAGGTGAAACTGTTTTAACTGCACAGCAACATTACCCGATGCATGAACCTGAACCCGGTTTCAGGGAACAGGATGCCGACATTGTTAAAGATGCCACCTTCACCGTCATCAAAGAAATAATTGGCAAATCAAACCAACCGGACAAAATAAAATCTATTTGTTTTAGTGCAGCCATGCACAGCATAATGGCAGTAGATGAAAAAGGAAAACCATTAACACCACTCCTGCTCTGGAGTGATACCAGGAGTACCGAAGAATCAGACGATATTAAATACAGCAAAGATGCCACCATTATCTATCAACGCTGCGGAACACCTGTGCACCCGATGCTTCCCCTCACAAAAATTAAATGGCTGAAGCAAAATGAAAGAGAAATTTTTGCAAAGACACATAAGTTTATATCCATCAAAGAATATATCTGCTTTCATTTACTGGGAAAATATATTGTTGATTATTCCGTCGCTTCAGCTACCGGCATGTTTGACCTGCTGGCATTAAAATGGAATAAACTGGCTTTAGATTATGCCGGTATTGGTTATGAATTATTATCGGAACCCATTCCCACTTCAGCCTACTCTAACAAGTGGAACGAACACATTCCGCAGGAATTAAATCTTCCGTCAGATATTATGTTAGTGATCGGCAGCAGTGATGGTTGTTTTGCCAATGTGGGCAGTCATGTAATTCCCAACCGTGATCTTGCTGTAACGATTGGAACGAGTGCCGCCGTACGTATAACTTCACCGGAACCATTTTTTGATACTGCCGAAAGCATTTTCAATTATGTACTGGCAACTAATTTATACATCAGCGGCGGCGCCAGTAATAACGGCGGCAATGTAATGAACTGGTTAAAACAATTTTTAAAAGACGAAAGCTTAACGGAAGCAAAAATTCTTGAAAAAGCGTTTACAGTGGATGCAGGCAGCGAAGGCTTAATAATATTACCTTATCTATATGGCGAAAGGGCACCGGTATGGGATGCAAAAGCAAGAATGATCGTTTATGGAATGCAGGCACATCATACTGCCGATCACTTTTGCAGGGCGATGATTGAAGGGGTGGTGATGAATTTATATTCCATTGCGGAGAAACTTATTAAACAGCAACCCAGTATTAACCGTGTAATTGCAAGCGGAGGGTTTATACAATCTCCCCTATGGTTGCAGTTAACTGCCGATGTTTTTAACCTGCCTGTTCATATACTAGATAATGCAGACGCTTCTGCTTTGGGTGCTGCTATGTGGGGCGGATTCAGCTTAGGAATGATCTCAGAAAAAAATATTGTACAACCACCTGCAGCAAAAATGTATCAGCCGCAGGACTGGAACCACGATTTTTATATGGACAACTACCAGATATTTAAAGAACTTTATACCAACAACAAGTATTGATCAATTTAAATTCAGAATATGCAAACTGCATTGATAGGCTTGGGTAAAATGGGTTATCCTTTAGCTTTTAATATAGCAAGAGAACATGAAGTAATTGCTTTTGATGTGAATGAAACATTGAGAAAAAATATTACTGCTGAAGGCATTTCTACTGCCGATTCATTGGAATTATTAATACAATCCCTGAAAGGAAGAAGAGTTATATGGCTGATGGTGCCGGCAGGAAAAATTGTGGATGAAATTATTATGCAGCTTATTCCTTTATTAAAAGCTGATGATATTGTGATTGATGGTGGCAACAGTTTTTTTAAAGATTCTGTCCGCCGTGGAGAACTATTAGCCCAGCATAAAATTCATTATCTCGACTGCGGCACCAGTGGCGGCACCAGTGGAGCAAGAAATGGTGTGTGTGCCATGATTGGTGGTGATAAAGAAGCATTTGATTATTGCGAACCACTGTTCAAATCTATTGCATTGCCCAATGGTTATTTGTATTGCGGTAATAGTGGCAGCGGACATTTTACCAAGATGGTGCATAATGGTATTGAATATGGAATGATGCAAAGTATTGCCGAAGGTTTTGCCATGATGCATGCCAGTGAATATGATTTTAATTTAAAAGAAGTAGCAGAACTATGGAACCAGGGTTCTGTGATACGCAGCTGGCTGATTGAATTAACGGCTAATGCCTTTTTGAAAGATGCAAAGCTGGATAAAATAAAAGGTATTGCTCACAGCAGTGGTGAAGCTCAATGGATGGTGGATACAGCTAAAGATATGAATATGGAAGTTCCTGTAATTGATCTGAGTTTGCAGTTACGGTATGCTTCTTTGCAAAAAGAAACTTATGCACTTGATCAACGACGGTTTGAGCATCTGCCCCGTTTACATTTATCCATGGGTGTGCTTTTAAATTAAACACTCCGGGCAACTGCGTAACACATCTTCCTGAGTGTTTACATAATTCGGGCTTCCACACTACTGTTACTTCATCATTCTTATACTTAATATTTTTATCAACCTCTTCTTCGTGGTAAACAAAACTGCGGACCTTTATTTCACCCTCTAGTATTTTTGAGATAGGACAATGCTGTGCAATTTCCAGTAAACGGTCTTTTTGTTCAGCAGGTATTGGTTGAGGAAATGAAATGTCCCGGTCAATAAACGTAATATTCTTATCGCCCTGCTTTGTCTGAAACAAATTTGTTTTTACACTTATCTCCGGTATATTCCATCCCTTGCGGTCGATATACATTCGTAAAGTAATGAGTGTACAGCTTGCCAGCGATGATAATAATAAAGTATAAGGGTCAGGCCCTTCATCTTTTCCTCCATTGTTTACCGGTTCATCAGCAATCAATTTTCCATTGCGCCATTCAACCACACATTTATATTTTTCGGTACCAATAGTTCCGTGAAGGGGTTTTTCTAATTTATACTGCATAGACCTGATTGTTTAATTATTAATTAGCAACAACAATCCTGTTCCATTCAGGATGACGTTTGATATAAGCTACTACTAAAGGACAGAGAGGAATTAATTTCAGGTTATTCTTTTCAATAAAGTCCAATGTCTTTTCGACAATAGCTGTACCGGCCCCTTTACCTTCCAGTGCTGGTTCAACTTCTGTATGCAATAATGCAATTTTGCCGGACAATTCTTTGTATTCAATAATAGCGAAGTTCTCTCCCACTTTCATTTCAAAACGGTTAAGTGCATTGTTCTTAACCAGCTCCAGCGATTGGTATTCTTCTTTCATACAATTGTTTTTAATATGCTAACGTTCCAAATACTCCATTTTCATAATCTTTCATCGCCTGCTCAATTTCTTCTGCGGTGTTCATTACAAAATTATCTTTTGCGGCAATGGGTTCATCAATTGGCTCTGCAGACAAAAATAATAATTGTGTATCTTCTTCAGCCGTGATCACTATCTCCTCATTCTCCTTTTGAAAAACAATTAAGTGATGCTGATCAATACTTTCCTGGTCAATACACAATTTCCCTTTAGCGATGTATAATAATGTCCACCAACCCGAAGTAGCTGTTAACTGTACCTGTTTGCCTTTACTGATCTCTCCTACTATAGAAACAACCGGTGTATGACTTTTATTGATCGGCCCTTTCTTCCCTTCATATTCGCCAGTTGCTAATCGCAGGTTTATTCCTTCATCATTAATAACAGGTATCAATGCTTTTTTTCGGGCAGATTGATAAAAAGGTTCATCCCATTTATTGGCTTTAGGTGCGTTGATCCAAAGCTGAATGAATTCCTGCACACCACCTTTGCTCAATAAATCTTTTGTCGGCCCTTCACTATGCAATAAACCTTTTCCGGCAAACATCCATTGCACATCACCGGCATAAACTGTTTCATCATGACCGGCATTGTCTTTATGATATCCTTCTCCCTGCAACATAAATGTAACCGGAGAAAAACCACGGTGCGGATGCGGATGAATACGGAACTCAGCACCAGCTTTTATTGTTTCCGGTTTTAAATGATGAATGACAATAAAGGGATTGGCAAAACGAAAATCTTTATGTGGCAATGGCTGCAAAACAGTTTCTTCTTTGGTAATCGGTTTTTCTCTTCCTAATAAAATATGTTCAATTGCTTTTTTCATGATGATTGATTTTATACAAATAAAAAACCGGGAAGTAAATACTTTACCCGGTTATCGCTTTATACTAAGGTTCCGAATTTACCAGCCTGGAATTCTTCAATCGCCTCATAAATTTCTTCCTGTGTATTCATCACAAAAGGTCCGTAGCTGGCGATAGGTTCATTAATAGGTTCACCACTCATAAACAAGATCACTGCATCATTATCTGCTTTAATCGTTATTTCTTCTCCGCCATCTTTGAACAAAACAAAACTATGTTCAGTTGCAGGTGTTCCATCAATTGATGCATTACCATTCACCATTAACAAAGCAGCATTATGACTGGCAGGAATTGTAAAATTTAATTCACCTCCCTTGTTTAATTTAATATCAAACAAGTTCACTGGTGAGTAAGTAGCTGCAGGCCCTTTTACATCACTTACATTACCAGCAATTACATTTACCACTCCACCATTATTTGGAATACTATATTTCCCCATCTGATCAGCTGTGATAGCCTGGTAATGCGGTGTAACTGATTTATCTTTCTTAGGAAGATTCACCCAAAGCTGAACCATTTCAAATGGACCGCCTGTTTTAGAAAATTCCTGTTCATGATATTCTTTATGCAAAATGCCAGCGCCGGCCGTCATCCATTGTACATCACCGGGATTGATGATACCACTGTTACCGGCACTATCATGATGCGCCACACTTCCCTTATAAGCAATGGTAACGGTTTCAAATCCTTTATGCGGATGCACATCCACACCTCTTACTTGTTCGGAGGGAGTGAAATTAAATTCAGCGGCAAAGTCAAGCATTAAAAAAGGACTGATCCTTCTTTGCAACACAGCACCAGGAATAAAATTATACACTCTGAATCCATCGCCTACCATTCCGGGTCTTGCTGATTTTGGAATGACTCTTTCAATTTGTCTTTTCATATTTATCTCTTTTTTCTTTGCGTTCCTTGTGAAAATCTTTGTGTTCTTTGTGGTTTGTTTTACCACAAGGTACACTAAGAAAGCACTGAGTACACAAGGTTATTGTAATGTTATATTTAATCCGGAATTTTTTAAAGCATCATCTATAAACGAGAAAGTAGCATTACTTCTTTGTTTTACTTTTAATGCCTCGCTTATATTTTCTGCAAGATCCGCTGTATTGTTTAACACAATCACATTCTCTTGCTGAAATGTACACAGCTTGTTCAGTTTCTTTACCGCATCTGCAGAAAGATCATTGCCCAGCACTACCACATCAAAATGGTATTGATGAAATTTTTCAATTGCTTCTTCATCTGTCAAAGCATGTTTAGCTTTCCATTTGTTGTGATCGTTTAAAAGTTTGATCCAGTTGTTTGCTTGTTGTTCGTTGTTACCAACCAGTAAAATGTTTGTTGTCATAATATCATCTCCTTAATGAACACAAAACTACAACCAACAACATTTCCCTTCCAATAATGAAGGTTAAGCGGCGGACTTAATGTAGATTAAGAAACTTATTTTTTTGCAGGAAGATTGCTGAGCATCTTACTCAGGAACTCAGGCGTAACGCCAATATAGGATGCTACCTGTTTTTGTGGTAAGCTCTGAATTAAAGATGGATAGAGCTGGCAAAAATTAGCATACCGCTCAGCAGCCGAAAGACTAAGATTATTGACTAAGCGCTGCTGGTGCGAAGCAATTGAATTTTCAGCCAGTATGCGGAAGAAACGTTCAAACTTTGGAACAGCTGCATAGAGTTTTTCCAAATCTTCTTTACTGATCCAGCCGGGTGGAGCGAATTGCAAAATATGTTCAAACCCATTTTTATCAATAGAATAAATGCGCAGGATGCCGGAAGTAACAAAAGTGGCCGACCTGTTCACTTCTCCTTCCTGTAATAAAAAATGTTTCTTCTTTATTTTTTTGGAATGCAGTAATGATTTTAGAATAACTTCTTCCTCATTAGTGAGACTTATATGTTTGGATATGTGCTGAAGTAAAAGTTGAAAATCCATTAAGTAAAATTAGTTCCTGATTGTTATTTGCTGGTTCATATAAAGTCAATCATTCAGCATTTATCATTCAACATTTAACATAATAATCAATTATGATGCTGCACCTTCAGTTTCTTAATCAACTCATCGCTCACACTATCGCTGTAAATACCAAATGCATTTACCAGCACCCCTTTTTCGCCATGCTTGCTTTCTATGGCATAAACAATGGCCTCATCTGCCGGGTCACTATCCCCTTCAAAACGGTACACTTCCGTTATTTCAAACTCACCGGGCATTAAACTCATCGGTGTATCATGACAAACTATACAATCATATTCCAGGTTAAAATCAATAGTATAGCCTCTTTGTTTTAAACCGGCGATCGCCTCGGTTACCGTATCGTAGTTAAACATGAGTGTTAAGTTTTAAGTTCTGAGTTCTAAGTTACGAATGATTGTTTAAAGGGTTAAAGGTTCAAATCGTTTAAAAGTTATAGCCCACAAACCTTAATCCATTAAACCCTGCAAGTTCCCTAACAATTGGTGCATAATTACCCCATTTTCAAATTGGCATATTACCACATTAAATGTACATTTGCGGCCGAATAAAAACACAAACTATGTCCGCAATTACCAATGCATCTATTGACTTTAGTCTTCCATACAAAGTGGCCGATATCAGCCTAGCCGAATGGGGCCGTAAAGAAATACGCCTTGCCGAAGCAGAAATGCCCGGTTTAATGGCCATCCGTAAAGAATACGGACTTTCTCAACCATTAAAAGGTGCCCGTGTAGCCGGTTGTTTACACATGACCATTCAAACGGCTGTATTGATTGAAACACTGGTTGCCTTAGGCGCCGAAGTAAAATGGAGCTCCTGCAATATCTTCTCTACACAGGATCATGCCGCTGCTGCTATTGCCGCTGCCGGTATTGGTGTGTTTGCCTGGAAAGGTCAAAGCATTGAAGAAGCTGACTGGTGTATTGAACAAACTTTATTCTTTGGCGCTGCCAATAAACCATTAAACATGATTCTGGATGATGGCGGCGATTTAACCAATATGGTTTTAGATAAATATCCTGAACTGGTACAGCATGTAAAAGGCATCAGCGAAGAAACTACTACCGGTGTTCACCGTTTGTATGAAAGAGTGGCTAAAGGTACTTTACCAATGCCTGCTATCAACGTAAACGATAGTGTTACCAAATCTAAGTTCGATAACAAATACGGTTGTAAAGAAAGTTTGGTGGATGCTATCCGCCGTGCTACCGATGTAATGTTAGCCGGGAAAGTGGCCGTTGTGGGTGGTTATGGTGATGTGGGTAAAGGTTCAGCCGCTTCCTTAGCGGGTGCCGGTTGCCGGGTAATTGTTACAGAGATCGATCCTATCTGCGCCTTACAGGCTGCGATGGATGGTTTTGAAGTAAAGAAAATGATCGATGCTGTAAAAGAAGCTGACATTGTTGTTACCGCTTCTGGTTGCCGCGACCTTATTACCGGCGCACATTTTAAATTAATGAAGGATAAAGTGATCGTTTGTAATATTGGTCACTTTGATATTGAAATAGATGTTGCCTGGTTAAACAGTAACTATGGTGATACAAAAGATACTATTAAGCCACAAGTTGATCTTTATAATGTGGATGGCAAAGACATCATCTTATTAGCTGAAGGTCGTTTGGTGAACTTAGGTTGTGCTACCGGTCACCCATCATTTGTAATGAGTAATTCTTTCAGCAACCAAACACTGGCACAAATTGAATTGTGGCAAAACCACAGCAAATACGAAAACAAAGTGTACGTATTACCAAAACATCTAGATGAAAAGGTTGCCCGTTTACACTTAGCTAAAGTAGGTGCGGTATTAGATGAATTAACTGCAGAACAGGCGGAATACTTAGGCATTTCAAAAGAAGGACCGTTTAAGTCTGACCTTTACAGATATTAAGAGAAAGCTGCGAGTTATTAGCTACGAGCTTCGAGATAGAACCCGTTTCTTTGAGACGGGTTTTTTTGCACAATACAGAACGCCATTGCGAGGCTTGCGTAGCTTGCCGTGGCAATCTCCCAACCGAAGACTGAAAATAAATGATGTAACAGAAGCCTTTTCTATTATTAAGCTTTGGTTGCGTCGCACACTTGTACGGCTGGTAATTCTATTCAGCAAATTGTCTGAACCTGGATTTAATTGATTTTATGGATTGAATCATGTGCTTTTTTGATTAAATCAGAAGAAGTGAAAATCATATCTCTGATTTTTTGAAATTGATTTGGCAATCTCAATTAGAACTTTTCTTATTCATTTATTTTTAAAAAGCAGTCTTTTGTCGTAGTTTTATGAGACAGAATTTAATATGAGCCTTCCTGTAATATAAACGCTTTATCAAGTTTTCTACAGTTATAAACTTCATGATAAAATTATTGGTTGTTATTGTAATGTTTGTCTGACTGATGAATTTAATTATTATGTCCATAATACACCCCTCCATGATATTTCAGAAGACGATCTATTCTTTTACATAAGTGCAGTTGGAATCATTGAAAACGATGGAAATGACTTTAAATATTTTTTGCCAAGAATTCTGGAGATTCTTTTGATAAGTGAAGATCAAACGAGTCATTTTTACGCAATTGTCTGGAAAACATTAGCTAGTATTCAGCGGTTTTTAACCAATAGTGAGAAAGAAGTTTTAAATCAATTTGGCCAGGCATATTATTTCAATGCAAAATTATCGAATGATAAAGAAAAAGTTGAAATGGCATTATTAGACTTAGAAGAAGCTGGACTTACTTTTACCTGAAAAAATATATTTTACTCAATTCTTATTAGCCAAGTTACAAAAGCCCTTCATCACTTTGCACAAAAGCCCAATCAACTTACCATCCGAATTCGGGCTGTAAATCGAATTCGGGGTCCTTTTCTTTGTAACTTTTTTTGGGCAAGCAAAAGAAAGTTAACAGGGTGACTGCAATAGCAAGAAATGCAAAGACCCACAACACAATCACCACTATCTTTGTAACAAACCAACTACTATGCTCACCGAAGTTCACCCCATGCTGCCCATGCGCAATAAACAAATCACT
The DNA here is from genome assembly GCA_016185185.1 of Sphingobacteriales bacterium. GTDB lineage: Bacteria > Bacteroidota > Bacteroidia > Chitinophagales > Chitinophagaceae > AWTP1-9. The sequence goes on from JACPOD010000044.1 coordinate 9,801, forward strand.
CATGATTTTTATGTACACCAGTTAGGCTTTACCGCTATAAACCCTGAAAACTATCCGCAATACTTAATGATCCGTAAAGATAAAATAGAGATCCATTTCTTTTTATTTGAAACACTCAATCCACTGGAGCATGATGGCATGTGCTATATCCGTACCGACAATGTGGAAGAATGGTACCAGTTAGCCGTAGATAAGAAATTAGATATACCCGAATTAGGCCACCTGCAAATAAAACCCTGGAATCAAAAAGAATTTTCGTTCCGTGACCCGGATAATAACCTGCTTGCTTTTGGAGAAAATATTCAGAAACAGTGACCCGTTCATCCGTTCAACGTTTGCTTTGGCAGCTAGAAAATACCAGTAAAAAAAGGATGCATTCGTTTCTGAAAATACCCTTATTTTCATGCCTCAATTTTTTTACCCTTAAAGAACAAGTAATGCAGCAAGCCCTCTTCCACGAAAGATATTCCTGGTCGCTACGTATATGGCATTGGCTAACTTTTATTATTGTAGCCGCATTAATAGCTACCGTTTTGGTGAGTGATACGTTTCTGGATGGGCAGCATACCCGTTTTATTGTAAGTACTGCTACGGAAAGAAAAGGAGCCGTGCTTACACCGGATCAGACAAAAGAAGTGGTGATCACCCTGCGTCAAACCATCTGGAAATGGCATACTTACCTGGGCTATGTGCTTGGCGGTTTGTTTGCCTTTCGTTTGTTACTGGAGTTTTTTCAAACAAAAGAAGAACGGTTTGTAAGGAAATTTAAAAAAGGATTTGCTGCTTCAAAGCAGGCAGCAGATAAAAAAGAGGGGAAGCACTACTTTATCGTAAAAATTATTTATGCCCTCTTTTATATTTTATTAACCACCATTGTCATTACCGGGCTTTTAATGGCTTTTTATGATGATGACCCGGCTATGTCAAAAGAAACATTTCATGATATAAAAGAAATTCATGAAAAATGTTATTACATCCTGCTGGTATTCCTGCTCATCCATTTGGGCGGAGTGATCAAAGCAGAATTTGGCAAGGATAAAAATATCATTTCACGAATGGTGCATGGTAGGAAGGAATAATATTGCCTTATCTTTAACCTATGTCACCTAACGAGGCACTCATACAAAGATTCTACACTGCCTTTCGTCAACTGGATTATAAAACCATGCAGGATTGCTATGCTGACGATGCTGTATTCAGTGATCCTGCATTTGGCACCCTCAATGCTGCCGAAGTAAAAGCCATGTGGGAAATGCTGTGCAAACAGGCCAAAGATTTTTCTCTAATATTTTCTGATGTAAAACCCCTAGATGAAGAGTATGCTACCTGTAATTGGATTGCTACTTATACTTTTTCAAAGACCGGCAGAAGAGTGATCAATAACATTACTGCCCACATCCGTATAAAAAATGGCAGGATCACAGAACATACCGACAATTTTGATTTGTGGAAATGGAGTAAACAGGCATTGGGTTTGCCGGGCTTATTATTTGGCTGGACACCGATGATTCAAAATAAAATACGTACTACAGCAAGGAAGAATTTAGAAAAATTTATGGCCCTGAATAAAACATAACTGCTGACACAATGAAGTATAGCTCTTTTAATGACGCAGCAATCATTATTTCTTTCGATACTCTCCTTTGCTATTCTTTTTAAATACTGCTGGTTTTACAGAAGCTTCTTTTGTTTTGGTGGAATCACTAACCATTGATTGGATCTCCTTTATTTCCGGCTCACTTAAATAACGCCATTTGCCCAATGGAATAGCATCCAGTTTAATATTCATGATGCGTACCCGTTTTAAACTTTCAACAGTCATTCCAAAGTGTTCACACATGCGGCGTATCTGGCGGTTCAACCCTTCTGTCAATGTAATTTTAAAAACCTGTTTACCCATGCGGTGGATCTTGCAGGGCTTTGTTACCGTACCCAGCATTGGCACGCCTGTTGACATTTTGTACAGGAATCCATCGTCAAATGGTTTATCAACTCTTACGATATATTCCTTCTCATGTTCATTCCCTGCACGGAGGATCTTATTTACAATATCGCCATCGTTTGTAAGAAAGATCAACCCTTCTGAATCTTTATCCAGCCGTCCGATTGGAAAAATTCGCCTGGGATAATTGATGAAACTGATAATATTCCCTTTAATATTTTCATCTGTGGTACAGGTTATTCCCACTGGCTTATTAAATGCCATATACACCATCTTTTCTTTTTTGGGTGCTGTAATATAACTCCCATCCACTTCCACCGTGTCCCCTTCTGTATAACGATTACCCAATTGAGCCGTTTCATTATTTAAAATAACACGTCCCTGTTCAATTAAACGATCCGCCTCTCTCCGGGAACAATAACCCGAATCGCTGATGAATTTATTCAGACTGATAGAATATTTTTCCAAATGCGTATATTAAATGATTGCAAAGGTCGTTATAAATCTGTACAAGTTTTCATTTCTTTAACTAATAAACGGCTAATTTTAATTTTAAAAATTGCCCTGAATGAGAATTATTCTGCTATTTTTTCTTCTCTTTATTGAATTGAATACTTTTTCGCAGGATTATTTTCCTGATTTCCGGAATAAAAAAGAAGCATTATTAAAAGTAAGCCAAAAAGATATCCGGGCCGATATTGTAACATTTGCTTTGCAGGGTGTGGAAGAAAATATACACCAGGATCCTTTGCCCAAATTACCCTTAACCGGTTTTGATAAAACCTTTATGCAGTTTGAAGGAAGCGATATCCGTTACTTGCAGTTTCAAAACAGCACCATCAAAGTAAAAATAACAACGGATGCGTTTGACAGTACTAAAAATAAGATCAGCCGTATAACCGGACATGTGGTTAAAATAAATAACCGTCCTTTTTATGGGAATTACGGTAACAAACCAACTACTGCTATTAAAGAAGTACTTGTTATCATTAATAAAGATACGGTTGCTATACCTCCTGTCGCTTACAATGATCTTTTCAATATACAATTCAGTTATACCGATAAAGCCGGGATAGAACGATCCAAAAACGGCGTTTATTTATCGGATGATAAAAGAAAAATTTACATCTATCTGCTGAATAAAGACAGCAGCGGCGGGTATGAAGTAACATGGGTAATACAGGATAAGCAATATTTAAGAAGGGTGCTTGATTACAATATTCTTCAATGATTTTATTTAACAGCTATTAAAAATAAATTACCTGGTTTGGCCATTACCTTTTACGATCCATTTTTCTGTAACAAGTTTCTCCAGTGCAAACGGTCCACGGGCATGAAGTTTTTGTGTGGAGATGCCGATCTCCGCCCCCAGTTCAAAAACTTCCCCATCCGTAAACCTGGTAGAAGCATTACTGTAAACAACTGCAGCATCAACTTCTTTTAAAAAACGCTGGCACTGTTTTTTGTTTTCTGACACAATGGATTCAGAGTGCCTGGTAGAATATTTTTGTATGTGTGCCAATGCTTCCTCTAAATTCTTAACAATCTTCACTGCACATTTTAAACTCAGGAACTCCCGGCCAAAATCATTCAAAGATGCTTTATGCAGATGTGCATATCCTTTTAAGAGAGCATAAGACTTTTTATCCGCATAAATTTCTACGGGAAATTTATTGAACTCTGTCTGAAGCTGTTGCAGGAACAGTGGTGCAATAGCTTCATCGATCACAATTGTATCCACAGCATTACATACAGACGGACGGGTGGTTTTTGCATTCACCACAATAGAAACGGCCTTACTGAGGTTTGCCTCCTTTTCAATGTATATATGCACCACGCCAGCACCCGTTTCAATAACCGGCACACGGCTGTTTGCCCTTACATATTTGATCAAAGAATCGGAACCCCGGGGAATGATAACGTCAATATACTTTGTAGCGGTAAACATGTCTTTTACCGATGCTCTTTCAGATGGCAAAAGATTTACAGCATCCGGATGAATTTTATTTTCCTTTAATACCGCTTTTATCAGTTTTACAGAAATCCTGTTGGTATGTTCAGCTTCCTTACTTCCTTTTAATAAAGCCGCATTACGGCTGCGGATACAAAGTGCGGCAATATCAAAAGTTACATTCGGTCTTGATTCATAAATGGCACCCACTACTCCTAAAGGCACTGTTTGTTTTTCCAGCAACAACCCATTATACAAAATTTTCTTTTCAAGGATCTTCCCGGTTGGGTCTGTCAGCTTTGCCACTTTACTTATACTATTGCCAATAGCCTTTAACCGATGTTCATTTAATAATAACCGGTCGATCTTTGGATTATTTGCTTCGTAATTGGCTATATCCTTTTTATTCGCTTTAAGAATGGCCAATGTATTGGTATCAATGGCTTTTGCTATTCCGTTCAAAACACTTCTTATCTGTGCAGAAGAAGCTGTTCTTAAATTACCCGATGCTTTAAATGTTCTTTTTATAATGGACTGGACTTTGCTCATCATTAAAAAATTACAATATCATCTGCATGTGCTGCAATGACATTCTTTTGGTTGAGGTTTTTAGTAATATCAGTTGACGAAATTTTTGTTTTAGCAACGCCAATAATCTCCTCTTCATCGTTCATTAATTGTACTACTTCTCCATCGGCAAACTGGCCATTTACCTTTTTTATACCTACCGTTAATAAACTCTTCCTGTTATTAAGTGCTTTGGCGGCTCCCTTATCCACTTCAATACTTCCAATAGTGATAGAACCACTGGCCAGCCATTTTTGCCTTGCTTTTAAGTTTGATTTCTTTGCGATAAATGTTGTACCCGCCCTTCCATTGATGGCATTTAGTAATGGGTTGGCGCCATTCAATCCACACATGATTACTTTTATACCTAAGGAAGTAGCTAACCTGGTAAAGGTTAATTTAGAAAGCATTCCCCCCAAACCTAAACTGCTTTTTTCTGAACGCACAAATCCCATAATACTGGTATCAATATTTTCCACCAGCGGGATAATTTGTTTTTTGTCGTTCATAAATCCTCCAACAGAAGTACAAATGATCAGTGTCTCCGCATCAAATCCAACCGCAATTAAAGTTGCCAGTTCATCATTATCGCTAAACTTTAGTTCTACATTACTTACGAGATCGTTCTCATTAACAACCGGAATAATAGCATGCTTCCAGAATTCGGCAAACGTTTCTTTTAATTGAACGAATTGAAGACGGTTGGAAAAATGATGCCGTTCGCACAAAGCCTGGGCAACGCTTATTCCGTGTTTGGAAAAATATCTATCATACAAACGGATTAAGATTGGATTGCCTACAGCCGCAGCAGCCTTTCGCTCAATTAAGGTTCCTTTATAATTTTTAATAAAAGCCTTACCGCTTCCTACCGCCCCACTGGATACCATCACAATATTATATTCCTGTGACAGCATTACCACTTCTGCTACCAGTTTTTTTATAAGGGAAACATTAATAGCACCATCATTATTGGAAATAACTGCAGAGCCAAGTTTTATAACCAGTACCGGTTTTTGCATGCTGTAAAAATACTTCAGCATTGGTTGTTAGCCAAAGAGTAAACAGTTGTTTGCAAACAACAGGATAATTCAAAATAAAAAAGGGAAGCCAAAGCTTCCCTGATAATTTGTTGCGGTAATAAATTACCAGCGGTTGTTATTACGACGATCGCCGCCGCCGCCACCACCGAAAGAACGCTTTCCACCGCCACCAGAACCTTCTTCTTTAGGTTTGGCAACGTTAACACGGATAGCACGGCCATCCACTGTAGCACCGTTTAATTCAGCAATTGCTTTTTCTGCAGCTGCACTGTCACTCATTTCCACAAAACCAAAGCCGCGGCTTTTTTGTGTAAACTTGTCCATAATAACTTTAGCAGAAGTTACTTCTCCGTATTCTGCAAAAAATTCTTTTAAGTCCTCATCTTGTACTGAGTAGCTTAAGTTTGAAACGTAAATGTTCATGTAAAAAAATTAAATGATAAAAAAACTGAATAAAACGGCGAGGCGTAATGAGACTAACTATTTAGCAGAGTTTGCGTAGCAGAAAACCTTTTACTGACCGTGAGCTGTTATACTCAAATTAACGCCGCAAAGATAAGGGAAATATCAATACCCGAAAGATTTAAATTGCTGATTCTAAATTAATTTATGGTAGCCCCCATTTTGCAATGCTTTCATTTGACAAAACCAAGAAAAATGGCTGCCTATTTTTCAGGAAAATTTTTCTTTCCCTTATACCACTGATAATCACTTGTATAAGTTCCCAACGTAAAATTACTTATGATAAACCACTATGATGGCACTATTATGGTTAATAGCTTTACACCCGAATTGAAAACTACTAAGTGGTGGTATAACCCGGACTCTTGAAAAGCCCAAACGTCCGTCCCCCGGAAATTATACTACTGTAAAAATCCCGCCATTATTCTATCGAAAGCTTACGTATTTGTTGAATCCAAATTCTAAGGGTCGGCATTGTTTTATTTAATACTTAAAACGATGTTGAACAATCTAACAATGAAACACATTTTTTCAGTGATGCTGTTGTGCTTCAGTATTAACAGCAATGCTAACCAAACGCAAAACAAACCAGATTCATGCATCATTGAAAGTAATGATAGCATGAAGAAAGAGAACGTACCTGTATTTGAAGCTCCCTCGCCAAAAATTCAGTTAAACAAGTTCGCCAATGCTTTTGTTAGGACCTACATCAAAGAAAACAATACAGGACTAGAAAAATTAAAAGAAAGAAGTAAGGCTGGTTTTAAAACCATTGATGCCATTTTTACTAAATATGAGATTCCTCTTGAATTAAAGTACCTCGCTGTTATTGAATCAAAATTAAATCCGAAAGCAACTTCACAGGTTGGGGCAAAAGGATACTGGCAGTTTATGGCATCAACAGCCAGGATATATGGGTTAAAAGTAAAAGGCAGTATTGATGAACGTACACACCAATATAAAAGCACGGTTGCTGCAGCTAAATATTTAAAATCGCTGTACGATGATTTAGGAGATTGGTTGCTGGTAGTTGCCGCCTATAATTCAGGTACTGGTTATGTTTATAAAGCAATCAAAAAGGCTGGAAGCAGGGATTTTTGGAGGTTACAATACTTTTTACCAAAAGAAACACGTAACCATGTAAAACGTTTCATTAGTGTACATTACTATTTTGAAGGTGAAGGAAGTGAGACAACCCTCACGAAGGCAGAATGGAATAAGTATCAAAAAGAAATGATTGCTTTTGCAGCAGCCAAATCTGAAGCAAACGATCAGGCAGTTTCTGTTGTTGTTTCAGAACCTGATCAACAAAAGTAAGATCAGCTTAACTCTTCATCTTTCAATTGAATGGAGATAAATACCAGGGTTATGAAAGTTAAAATACGATCGGCGCTGTACAAACCATTCCATTGGGTACTTTGCCACATACCAAACCACTCGCCGCCGATCACTTCAAAACCAATAAACCAAATGGCAATACCGCTAATCAAACCATACACCGCCCATTTTTTGGCAGCATGAAAATCAACAGCAGTTGATTTTCTTTTTTTATACATACTGAACACACCTTTAAAACAACTAAAAGTCATAAAGCCCTCCATAGCAATTAATAGTATATAACTGGTATGATATAAAACAGGTGATTGAACAGCACGGTAATGAATATCGCTATTGGGGAAAATAGTATCCATCTTCATTACATGCTCCACAAAATAATAATTGGAATAATAATCGGTAATGTTCCCGGCAGCAATCAGCAAAGCCATTAAACCAATTCCCATAACAGCTGTTATCTTACCAATCCTGAAGGCATAAGCAGTTGATTTCATACAAATCTTTATTTAAAATTAATAATAAGCCATTAGTCATGGTTATATCGTCAGAAAATAAAATCTTTGCAACCCAAATGATACAGGCATACAACTTTACTGCCAGCTGGCAATTGTTTCCGGAAAAAGGGACTTATGAATTCGGGGAGAGACCAAAGAGCGGTATTTATAAAATCGAAGCCATAAAAGAAACCAAAGAACTCTTTATACAACACAACTGGGTTTCGTTAGAGAATACGGCTTTTACCTCAGAATATAAAATTATAGCCGATGGCAGCATTAATACTTTTGAGAATAAAGCACTGGCAGATACTGCCCAGGTAAATTTTCCTGACGGTATTAATTTTGAAATTCATTTTTACCGGAACGGGCAAGTAGTATTGCATGTGATACATGAAATAATGCCGAACGGATATTTAAAGATCACCCAACAGGGATATAAAGAAGACAACAGTTCCTATACCAATACAGAAATTTACCATAAACAACTTAGTGTACTGCCCTACTCTGCATCTGTTTCGGGTGCCGTCATCAGACCCAACGAAGAGGGTATGATAAAGCACAAAGCTTTAACAGCAATGGAGGAACAAACCAATATGCAGCTAGAGCAAATACGTAAACAAATTGAATTGCTCGCCATACAAGCACAGGAAATTCAAAAGCGAAAAGAATTGTCAATGATGATTTATGAAGCAAAGCTTTCCTTTAAGCCAAATATTGGCCAGATCTATTATTTGTATGAAAAGAAAGATGGCAACCATATGTTATCATTAGTTGCCCCAAAAGAATGGGGCGGTGCGGGGCCTTTCAAAAAATTTGTAGCGGCTGTAAAATTACTGGCAGATCATACATGGATGGAGCTTTGAGTAGGCTATTATCTTTTATATTTACATTATGTCTTTTATTGAAAAAATAAAATTGATCCGGCGGGCATGGCTGTATCGTCTCCGATCTGATGCAGGGGAGATTAGCTATCTTCTTAATAAAGTTCCTGAAGGATCTGTTGTTTTTGATATTGGGGCACATAAAGGAGCTTATACGTACTGGATGCAGAAAGCTGCCGGCAATGAAGGAAAAGTAATTTCTTTTGAACCGCAGCAAAAAGGATTTACTTTTTTGAGAGCACTTGTAAAAACAATGCGCTGGCAAAATGTAATCGTTGAAAACCTGGCATTATCGAACCTCATCAGTGAAAAAACACTTTTTATAAAAAAACAAGCTCTCAGCATATCCTATGAAGCCTCCCTGGAAAATAAATATGCAGATAATTTTATGGAAGAAAAAGTTAGCACCATAACAATAAATGACTATTGCAAAAGAAAAAACATGGTTCCTTCTTTTATAAAAATTGATGTAGAAGGACACGAATGGGAAGTATTACAGGGGGCTGAAGAGATTTTACAGGAATACCATCCTGCAATTTTGCTTGAATGTGAGGCAAGGCATATAGGGAAAGAAAAAGTAATTCAATGTTTTAATTATCTTAAGTCTTTGGGTTATAACAGCTCTTTTGTTTATAAAAACTCAAGGCGACCACTCAGTGAATTCGATTTTAACAAACACCAAAATCAAACCACAGATAAATTTTGGAGGAGCCCTGATTATTGTAATAATTTTATTTTTGAATTCATTGGCTAGTTATATTTATCAATCATGAGTTTAAATTTTCCCGTTAAAATAAAGAAGAGTAAAATAGCAGGCACCGGTGCTTACAGTGTGAATGCCATCCCCGGCAAGCGAAAGATTGGGAATATGACCGGAGAAATAATATCGTATAAGGAAGTACGAAGAAGAATTAGGAAACAAAAAGGCGGCATCCTTTACATGGTAGAATTTGATAACGAGGATATAGCCATGGATGTGAGTGTACGGAGTAACGAGTTGAGGTATATCAATCACTCCTGTAACCCGAATGTGTATATGCGCCGGGCTTACCGAAAAGTGGAATATTATGCTTTACGAAATATTAAAAAAGGAGAAGAGCTTACCTGCGATTATGGTGAAACACATCATGAAGGAACGCTGCCCTGTAAATGTGGTGCTAAAAACTGCCGTGGTTTTATTTAATTGTAATTTTGAATTATGACCAGACTTTCCGTAAACATAAATAAAATTGCAACCCTCCGTAATTCAAGAGGTGGTAATAATCCGGATGTGATCAAAGCTGCTATTGATGCACAATTATTCGGCGCTGATGGAGTAACCGTTCATCCAAGACCGGATGAAAGACATATCCGCTACAATGATGTAAGAGAAATAAAAAAAATAATCACCACCGAATTTAATATTGAAGGCAACTGCCGGGAACAAAAATTTGTGGACTTAGTATTAGAAACAAAACCCCACCAGGTAACATTAGTGCCCGATGCAGAAGTACAATTAACCAGCGACCATGGATGGGATACAGAAAGACATAAAGATTATTTGATTGAAATGATTGGTGTGTTTAAAAAAGCCGGCATCCGTGTTTCTATTTTTGTTGACCCGGATATTGCCATGGTGGAAGGTGCCGCCGCAACAGGTACTGACAGGATTGAATTATATACCGAAGCTTATGCAAGGCAATTTGCAATGGGCAATCCGCAGGAGGCAATCGAAAATTATATTGATGCAGCTTACCGTGCAAAAGAATTAGGCTTGGGTATTAATGCCGGTCACGATTTGGATTTACATAATTTAAAATTCTTCAAACAAAATATTCCCGGCCTGGTCGAAGTGAGTATTGGACATGCGTTGATCTGTGATGCTATTTATTTAGGGTTTGAAAATACGATTCAGTTATATAAAAGACAATTGTTATAAAAAATGAGCCGGATTAATACCGGCCCATATATATAAATCACCCGAAAAAATTAGTTATTCTTTCAAAAACTTAATAGTGTTTAAAATATTCTGTGCTACTTTATTGCCCTGTGCTTCGCTCTTATCTAATGTTGCCTGGTAATGTAAGCCGCTATAGATACGACTGGCAGATATCTCTTTAAGCATTTGAGTAAAGCTGGTATAACTGCGGGTAGGGTAATTTAAATAATCATAAGTATGCAGGGTGATTTCAAAATTTTCGCCAAATATATTACTCATCATTCCAAGAACAGCACCACCCGTTGTGGAATGGCCAGAAGGAAATTCAGGATGATTGGGTGTAGGGATATAAGTTGAATAGTTTGGATCAATATAAGCTTTGATATAAGTAACCGGGCGGATAAGGTTGTATTTATATTTGTTAGTAAAGAGTATAACACTGGCATCATATTGTGCCAACCCAACTTTTACATAAGTAAGGGCGGCCATATCCAGCGTTTGTTTTGTATTTTCTATTGCCTGTGCCATCAATGCCACATAAGTACCTCCGGGTGAAAAACCGGGCACATCTTTAAAATAATTAATCAGGGCCTTTTGATCATCTGCAGGTGATTTGGAAGCATCATAAACTTCCTTTACCATATTATAAAATGGTGAACCGGGTACAGGGGAAAATGGTGGAGGTGGATCCAGTTCAGTTCCATTAGCAACACCCGGTACTAATTTTCTGCGTTGGTATGTAAAAGCGCCTACAGGTGGTGTTGACGCAGTGGGAACCCAGAGGCCAGTTCCTACAGGAGGAAGTCCCGTTCCGGGAGGAAAAACATAAGGTAGATTTACATTGGCTGAACCATCTGTTTTAGCCCAGTCAAAAACTCTTGTTGCCACTTCTTTTCCAAATGCAATGGAACGTTGTAATGTGGCAGCATCTGTTTCATTGGCATAAATAGCCTGCCATGAGTTTTCAAGAGCAGCCATAGCTGTTTTATTGGCATCTGATGTTGCAGGAAAAAGTTTTCGGTTCATTTCGGCCAATGCGGCATTAGCACTTGCCGCCCAATGATACGCTTTGCCCGGCTCTGTTGATGGCATTTGCGGAAAGTCTGTTAACTGTCCTGATAAAGATTGATAAGCCGGCATTCCCGGAACAACAGACTCGTACAATGCAATACCACAATAAGCCTGGCATCTGTCTGTAGCCTGGCCAGGACTACCGGGAATTTTAACCATTTGAAGTTGCTGGTTAATCCAACTGACAACAAAATCTGATGAAAAATTTTTGGCCTGGATCAAACGGCCATTAGTACCATCGTTTCTTGCTTCTGTTTTAGAAAATTGTTTATCGGGTTGCCTTGTCAAATCTTTTTGACAGGAGAATAAAAATACCATAGCTATACCGGCCATCAGCAGTTTGTTTGTTACATGTTTCATTGTTTTTAGATTTAAATAATTATTGATAATTGATTTGCTTTTTTATTCTGATTAAATTTCTGAGTTGAAAATAATTTTACTGTATCCTTTGTACCCGGTAACTGCAGGAAAATGGAATAATAAAAGGGTTACTTGTACCTGAACCTGCATAAAAGGTCATATCCCCTGAAGCTGTTCCTGTTATATAACCGTTCACTGTTCCATATTCCGTAACATTTGTTGTTAAAGAATAATGATTGGTAAATGAACTGGTATAGGTAGTGTCTTTTAATGTAGAAAGGATAGTTACTGAATAATTCCCCGGAACTGTATTGTTACCGGTTTTAATATTTAATGAAATTGATTTTAACCGATTGACCCAGGGGTCCCCGCCACCCTGTATATAAGTATAAAATGAGCCTGATGTATCTGCCACCCTTTTGGCATAAATAGAATCAGACAGGGACCATGAATAATTGATACCGTTTAATGTAAGATTAATATAAGTGTCATTGGCCGGGTTAATTAAATGCAATGTTTGAAAAGCAGAATCTGTTTTACCAGCTCCCGATGCAAGTAATTTTACCTTATAATCGCCTGCAGTTAAATAAGTATGCGAAGGATTTTGAACGGTGGAAGTAACACCGTCACCAAAATTCCACAACCAACCGATTGCATTTGTTGATGTATTTAAAAAATTTACGGTTACAGGCACAATGGGGGTGCCGGAAATAGAATAAGTAAAACCAGCCACAGGGGCAATAGCCCGGTTACAATTACTAAAAGAAACTTTAATAATACCCAGGTAGGTATCGGAGCTAAAAGGCCCAATATTTTGTGAATACAAAGTCTTTCCGCAAGTATCCAATACCTTCATGTTCAGAATTTCATTAACAGGTACCAGGCCGCTTATCTTTCCGGAGCTATCGGTATAATCATTTTTGCTTGTTCCATCAGGCCGGGTAATAAGGTATGGAAGAAGGGGCTTTACTTTGTAATGCTGATGGAATGGGTATTGTAATGGCTGCTGTGTTCCCGTTAGCCAATTGCAGTTTATTACCTCCAGCATCATTCATTTCAACTGCAATAACGCCGAACGATTGCAGGACACCCGGTTGATTGGTATTACCAGCACTCTTTAAATCTCCAGGTGCACTAGTATTGAAACCCTGGTCAGCAGGATTTAAATAATTGATGGAAACGGAAACATTTCCTGTATATGCATTACCATTAGATGCAGTGATAAATCCGGCAGTTAGATTAACTGCACTGCCTCCCGTAATGGAAACAGTACCACCGGAAGCGGCTGTAACTGTTCCGGAAACAGATTTCGTTATTAGCTTAATTGTTGCATTGCTGACAGCGTTGTTACTTGCTGCAAATTTTTTTGTGCCCTCAAAAAAACCATCTTTAGTAACTGTTACTACTACAGAATCAGAACTGAACTGCACTTTTGTTAGGGAAAATTTGCCATTGGCATCTGTGGTTGCAGAAGCTGTGCCGCCTTTTACTATTGCGTTGCCCACAGCATTATTGCCAGGGTCTGTAACCACACCTGTAACACCGGGTAAAAATTTAAACACAACTTTTATTTCTTTACTAAGAAAACAGCGTTTGCATCCGATTCAACTTTGCTGAGTCTTACAGCAACACCATTCTTCCAGTAGGTGGCATATCCATTTACTGTTCCTGCCACGTACACATCCGTTCCTGAAACTGCGATGGATTTTGCTTCGGCATCTTCGGTGCCATCAGTGAGGTTTACCACTTTGCCATTTTTCCAATACCTGGCAATAGATTTTCGGTATATATAGGCACTACCCTGTATTTGGTATGGATTACCATTCCACTCAGTTCCGGCCACATAAACATCCGCACCTGAAACAGTGATGGCATTTGCCCAGGCTTCTTCTGTGCCATCACTGAGGATTACCGGGTTGCCATTTTTCCAATATTTGGCAACAGATTTTTGATCTGGATTTCCATTAGCATCCTGGTATGTTCTGCCATTCCACTCCATTCCCGCCACATACGCATCATTTCCTGAAACAGCAATGCTCCATGCCTGAGCGAAATGTGAACCGTCTGTCAGGTTCATGGCGTTGCCATTTTTCCAGTATTTAGCAATATGATTTTGGGGGCCATTATAAATATTGCCGGTAATGCCGATACCTGATACATATACATCAGTTCCTGAAACGGCAAGGGCTGTGCTCATGGCGCCAGTTGAGCCGCTGGGAAGATCAATCTTGTCTCCATTTTTTAGATAGGCTGCGTTTCCGCCAGTTCCATCAAGATACCCACTGTTGCCAGTTATATAGATGTCATTATTTGAAACGGTGAGGGATCTTGGGTAATCAGGAAGATTTAAAAATTCAGAAATCCCATTTTTCCAGAACATTCCCCTATCACTGCATCTAAATGGCCCACAAAATTGTGCATACCCTGTCATATATACTTCATTCCCCACAACTGCTACGGATGTTGCTTCTGCGGTCGTCCCACTGTAACTAATTGTGCCATCGGTGTAGTAAACCGGTTTGCCATTTTTCCAGTACACAGGTATCCCATAACCAGCGATTTCAATAGTATCTGCTCCCGCCACATAAATATCCACCTGTGTGCTGGTATTGGTATTTGATCCTTCTTTTGATAATTCCTTTTTGCAGGAACATAAAGCCAATACAAGCATGAATATGAAATAGTTTTTTTTCATTTCACTTATCTTTTAATGATTTATTAATGCTTTGCGGCTTTCATAACCGTTCAATACTATACTTCATTTGATTGTTTTTTGCTAATGAACCTTCAATTCAAAATTTTATGAAAATTCACATTGATTTCCATCTGCTGCGACCGGAAGTAATAACCAGGTTCAATGCTGAATGCCAAAGAACTATTAATTGGGAACAACATCCTGATCCCTGAATTAAAATCACTTTCAAAGTCTATTGCATGTACTGAAAAAACAAGATAGGACGACAGGTGATTGGGAACCCGGATGAAGCGCCAGCTCCCTTTTACATAAAAATCTGTTACTAATATATTGCCCGGCTGTCTATTATCTTTTATTGGGTTTTTATCTGGATAGAAATTAGCCTTTACCCCCGCATAATATCCAAAATTACTTTCATCGCCAATATTACCAGCTTCTATACCCAGGCCAAATTTTGAACCGGGTGCATAATTGTAATAGCCCGTAATGACCGGATAAGATTCCTCACCACATTGAGATTTGGAATCGGCCATGGCAGCAAGACAGAAAAATAATATTATACTTCTTCTCATATTATTTACAAACTGTTTCATGGTTTATGGTTTATGGTTAATGAAAAATAAGGTATCATGTCAGGCGCATTATGAAAATATTATTGGCTTTTTTTCTAACAACCCAAAGTTTCCCGAATTACAATTTTTTGGTACTGCAAAGAAGCAGGGCTACGGGATTCCATTTATTCTCCCATCTGGATCGATGAAAGAATTATCCTTCACCGAAAAATCACCAGTTGGTAAAGTGATAACCCCAATAGCCCTGCATTAGTTATAGCCGGTTTGCATTTTGTTTAAATAACCGGAGTACTATGCCACTTCATTCTATCTCCATACAAAATCTGAAAGAGAAACATAATGCCTGTTCTTATTATCTTCATAGATATTATACTTTGTAGGGTAGTATCCATGCACCGCAAAGTATTGTGGTTGTGGGTAAGGCAATGATATTCCTGTTCCACTTTCCAGTACTGTACGCCTCACTATGGGAGAAACAAAAGTAAAGCTGCCATTATAGGTGCCCAGTATCATTGTATGATCTACTGTTTGCCCGGATGTAAAATTATTGGGTGCCCAATGCCTTCCAATTTGTGGTACGACAGCATCTGCTACATAATCAGCGGGCATGTATCCCGTGGGCGGATTTGTAAAACCAAGTGGAGCAGGATTGGGAATGGCAAGCCTGTCTTCATTACTCATCATAAAAAAGCGGATATCAAAATGAGAAGGAATGAATGCACCACCGGGAAGCGGGTGGCCGGTATAATTCCAGCCCATAGAAAGATGTTTAAATAGAGTTGACTCCAATGCTTTAGGATGAAAGTCCAGAACATACGGTGTATTAACAGTTGGTAAACCTGACAGGGCTTCATCTGTAAATACAATTCCTAACTCTTGTGGCACACCGGTATGGCTTTGCGTTATAAAAGTGTGGGCATAGCCGTTACCGATTGCGATTTCATCACCATTGAATGTGTTGAACTTTTCTGATTGGGCTGAAGCAGAATTTGCGATTGCTTTTTCAGATGTTTCATTTTTTAAATTTTGCTCTTTTTGACAGGAGAATAAAAAGAGCAATAAGGCAGTTGCGATGGATAACTTTTTCATAAATCAATTTTTTAAGTGAATAAAATTTTAAAATGAGAAATTTGGCTTTTGCTTTTTTATGTTGGTTTGGATATATGGATCTATTTAATGATTGCTATTTTTTTGGTTTCCGAATGATTATCCGTTTCCATCCTCAATAAATAAATTCCCGCTGGTACTGCATTTCCTTTTTCATCATTTGCATTCCATACTAACTGATGATTGCCTGCCTGTATGTTTTTATTGGCTACTGTTTTAATCAACCTTCCTGTTATATCATAAATTTTTAATAGAAACCTTTTGTGGTTCGGTCAATGTTAGGCTAATGGCCCCCGGATTGGTTGCGGAAACAGAAGAAAGACCGGATGGTGTTGTATTTCCATGAATTGCTTCCGTACTTAAAGTCCAGCCATTTTTCAAATGTTCTTTAAGCTGGCTCACCCGGATGCATTTGCAAACATAGTAGCAAATGAAATCTGAATACCTTGCACATTGGCACACCAATATTTTATTTGGGCCTTTGCATTGCTGTGCCGGTAAATCAGAAACAGAAAACATTGTAATAATGAAAGCCAGCGAGTTTTTTAATAATAGTTTTTTCATTTTAGTTGGTTTTAATGGTGATAAGAATATCTAATTGAGATAAAGGATTTTTAAACCATCCCCCCCGGTAATTCCCATACTTGTGTGACAATTGATCGTATCTGAAAATCTAATTCGTGAGCAAATTAATCAGCCCTTTGCGCTGAAAATTTTAATAAAGACATATCTGGTATAATTAGCGGTATTTAACTTATTTGTGCTGTCTTTAAGCAATAATTGACGCTGTATGCCATTCGTCGCCGAAGAATATCACCGGTCACTATTCAATACCCGCATTGTCCATTTCTTTTACTAATTCCATTTCACCTTCTTCTATCCGTACAAAAAGAATTTTTGCCGGGCTTTCGAGTGTAACAATCCAGATGGTTCTGTTATCCTGATCAACTTTTAAGGATTGGTTGATGAGGAAGTTGTGATAAGTGTTTTTCACCTGTGCTTTAACATCATCAGGCATTTTGTTTTCATAAACATAACTGATATGATAAACCTGCTGCCCGTAGTTGTTATAAAGTACCTGCTGGGCTATTTCATTAAGGGTAAATTTTATCAGCCAGCTTTTATCGGTCTTATACCAGCTAACCTTAGTAGCGCCTTCAAATTCCTGTTGAAAGTTGTGCCATACTTTTTCGCTCATTTTTGCTGAATTAACAGTAACGGTTGGCAAGTCTTTACCGTTGGGCAATTGGGCATACAACTGAGATGCTATCAAAACAGTTACAACTGTTCCAATAAGTGTGGTGAATAATAGCTTTTTCATAATTGTAAGTTTTAAATGGTTAATGAAAATTTATATCGTTTACAGAGCCTGTTGTTTTTCGGAAGAGTAAGGAAGTAAACAACCCAAAGCTAATTTTACAGGCAGGCCATTACAATCCCTCAATTGAGGTGAATTAAGAAATGGATAATGAAAAATGAAAAATGAAAGTGCGGCTATACTATTTTTTCTTTTAAAGCTTTGGAAACGGCTTCGGTAGCGGAGGCAACATGCAATTTCTGGTAAATAGATTTTACATATCCCCTTACCGTTTCGTAACTAAGAAAAATTTTTTCAGCAATGCGGGGCATAGGCATGCCTTCGGTAAGCAAGTGCAAAATTTCTCTTTCTCTTGCAGTGAGCTGGTAATCGGTAACTGTTAAGGATGGTACAATAAATTGCTGAAAAAGTTTTACCACTTTACCGGCAATAACAGGATTAAATGCAACACCACCATTTTGAACATCGGCCACAGCTTCCAGCATTTTTATGGGAGAAGTATTTTTAAGGATATAACCGTTAGCGCCGGCACACAATGCTTCAAATATTTTAGCATCATCTTCAAACACTGTTTGTATTAAAATTTTTATTGCAGCAAAATTATTTTTAATAAGTTGTGTGGCAGCAATACCGTCAATACCGGTCATTTCAATATCCATTAGCACCACATCAGGATTGCTTTTTTGTATATCATGCTTCCAGTTATTGCCATTGGTAAAACATCCGCAGCAGGTATAACCGGGCGAACCATTTAAAATAGAGCGGTAAGCATCCATCATTATGGGATTGTCTTCAAAAATAGCCACCCGTATTACTTTGTTGTTATTCACCGTACAAATATAAGTTGAGGAATGTATGCTTCTTTCTCCCCCCATTTGAGGGAATTATAATTCCAGCTTCACCACTGTGCCTTTTCCCGGCGCCGTATCTATAATCAGTTTTGCCCCTATTTCATCAGCCCTTGCTTTCATATTCATTAATCCGTTGCCTGGTGTAATTTCATTTATATTAAATCCCTGCCCGTCATCTTCCACTTCCACTAATAATTTTTTTTCCTGCAAAATGATACGACAGTATAAATTACGGCAACCTGAATATTTTACTGCATTATTTATAGCTTCTTTGCTGATAAGGTACAAAACTTTTCTTTCCCGGATATCTGATAATCTTGCCGGTATGGGTGGTGTATAGGTAAAATGAAGGCTAATGTTTTTTGAAGAGGTTGCCGCCTTACTGAACAGTTTAATTTTATTTACCAGCAATGAAATGGATTCAGCAGCCGGTTTAAGCAGCCAGGCCATATCACTTACTTTTTCTATTACCTCACCGGTATAGCTGTTTATTTTTTGTAAAAGTTCAGCGGCATTACCATGGCCGGGTTGTTTTAATTGTTCCTGCGCTAATTGATTGAGCATGTTAATACCGCTTAATGAAGAGCCAATATCATCGTGAAGGTCTCTTGACATCTGCAGTAAGGCTTCCTCTCTTGTTTTATATGCCTGCTCCAGTAATTCTTTTTTATGCTGCATGGCCCGGCGGCGGCTGATGGTAAAGGATAACAGCAACAGTACCGCAGCCGTTAATGTAAACAGCACAGCAAATATTAATATGCGGGTTACTTCATCCATTTATATGCTGCTCTGAATCCTGCCCAAAGGCATAAATGAAGTACGAAAGTTATTAAATGATTGGCATAAAAAATAAAAAGGGGCAGCCACGAAATTTTACTTTGCAGAATAGTGTTATACATCCCCAGCATAACAGCGCTGAAACTAAAATAGATGATAAATCCGGCGCTGAACCAGTAATAAAAATCCTGTCGCAGCGGTGTGGTGATATTTTTATCGAGAAATAATTGTATTAAATAACTGACAGAAAAAAATATAATCGCTGTACTGGCTACCGTGATATAATAAGTATCAAGACCCTGATTCTGATAAAGCACCAGGTGTACAACCTGCCATATAACTAATAAAACGGCAATAACAATGCTCCACCATTTCATTGGGTTTTTTGCAAACACATCTGCATAGAGCAAGAGCACAGCAGGATAAAATATAATATTAAAAAAATTGTACAGCCAAAGATTTTGGATATGAAAAGCTGCCAGTATTTTGCCAGTCATTTCTGTAAGAAATGTTAGCACCCATATAGCAATAAAAAATTTCCATGTAAAGGAATAGCGTCTATTCCAGCAACGAATAGCAAGCACGGCTGTTATAAACTGTGCAACAAGAAAACCCCACTGGATAAAAGCATTTAACCAGTTCATTTTTTTTATAAAATTTATTGGGTTTTACCGCAATTGGTAGGACACAAACCTGTACTCTCCCCACCTGGTGTTAACATTAAACATTTGTCATCCGAGCTAAACATATCTGTGGAGGTAAAGTGAACAACGCCATTCTGGTCAGGAGGCAGAGCATTCAGGTCATTGGCCGGTACAACCATTATACTCATTTGACCTTTACCATTACTTACCTTTAAAATTTTTTGACCGGTGGAAGGATATGGTCTTCCTTCATCCTGTCTGTAAAAATAAAGCCTGAAACAATCAATTGGGTTTTCACCATTAAGATTCGCCGGGTCGGAATAATATTCAATCAAATATTTAATATCCTCTATCAATAGTATGCAGGAAGCTGTTTCATTACTGTTATTATAATCATTTAGTTCCTGCCTGTATGCAGATGTTTTTTCTTTTAATTCTTGCTTCGTTTTGGTTTTACAGTGGCCCTGACCGAGATTACCGTAAAGTTTTTGACTAATTGGCGGCAATTTGGATTTAGTTGACATAAAAAAAAGATTTGAAGTGATTGAATAATTAAAGATATATTATTTCGCAGGGTAAATGACACCCCTCAATTGGGGGAATAATGAAACCCAATTAAATGATTAGCCAGGAATTTATATTTTCAAAAAAACCAACTGTAAAGTTGTTGAGGCATTTTTTGTTCTGGCTGCTGTTTTCCCTGCATTTTATTATACAAAACCTGATGATTGGCGGGCCCGGTGAGGCAAAAACATCCCGTACATTTATTGAAAGTTTTTTGCACCTGTTGTATTTCCTCCCGGTTTTTATACTGTCCACTTACTTTTTTCTGCAGGTTATTTTACCGGCAACTTTATTTAAAAAGAAATACCTGCTTTTTTCTTTTGCCTCATTCCTGTTGTTATCGTTCAGCATTGCCGGATGTTACTGGATGGGTAAATTATATATTCATAATACCTATAAGATTCCTTTTGATAAAATAACTTTTTTACAAAACAAATATCATGTGCTGGTAAACGGCTTCTTTGTAACTCTCATGCTATGGGGAATTGCCGGCGGGTTTAAACTGGCAAAAAAATGGTACGAAAAACAAAAAGAAAATGAAAAGCTGGCGCAGCAAAAAATTGCTACTGAAATAAAATTGCTTAAAACACAAATCCATCCACGTTTCCTTTTTCATTCTTTACATTCTGTTCAGCAACAGGTGGAGGCATTATCCAAAGAAGCCCCCGGTATGATTTTACAATTAGCAGATATGTTGAGCTATCTTTTGTATGAAAGTGATGAGGAGTTTGTATTGCTTGAAAAAGAGGTTGAGATAACCCGTTCTTATATTTTATTGCAGCAGGCCGGCAGTAAAAACAAAGTGGATTTTAAATTGAGGATACTGGGTAAAACACAGGGAATACTTATTACCCCTTTAATTCTTTTTGCTTTTACTGAAAGTTTTTATGAACTTTTTCTTGAGCATCCGGCTGCTGTAAACTCATGCCTGCTGGAAGTTGAAATAAAAGACGACACTGCAATTTTTATAATTGACAGTACTGTTGGTAACAACAAAAATTTGATGGGGAAGTTAACCGGCTTTCAGTTACAAATACAAAATCTTTATCCGCATCAAAATAAGATGGAAATTAAGAATACGGATGGCGGTTTTATGTTGTTATGGGAAATCCCTATCAGTACAAAAAATATAAGTGAAGAAAATAAAACGGTTTTACATGAAGAAGGGCTGGCTGTATAATATTATTTTATCCAACGATAAGTGGTATAGGGTGCAAAGGCATTTGTTCTTTTGGCTGGCTGTATATATTTACCAGGTATTACGAATAAGTATTTTTTATCCGCCGGATAAATTGTGGAACGGCATGCCAGCTATATTAAAAATGTCACTTATTTTTGGATGCTTTTTTTTAATTTATTTCACCTATACGTTTGTTTACTACCTGGTTCCCCGGTTTTATAACCGGAAAAAATATTTTCTTTTTGGGGTTGCTGGTTTTCTGCTCATCGTTTCTTTAGAATTACTGGCACTAACCTATAATTATTTAAATATATCAGCACAGGTTACCAGGCTTATTGGAATAAATTTTACCCAGGCAGGTTTTATGGAAAGTTACCGCCCGCCATTAATCAGGATGCTGGGCAACCCGCCACTTATCTGCGGTTTCTTTTTAGCATTAAAAACCATGAAGAACTGGTATAAGGAACAACTGCAAAATGATTTACTGGCAAGAGAAAATGCCAATGCCGAATTACAATTATTAAAAGCACAGGTTCACCCGCATTTTTTATTCAATACGCTCAACAATATTTATTCTTTTACTTTAAACCAG
>JACPOD010000118.1 GCA_016185185.1 Sphingobacteriales bacterium
AAAACAGTCAGTTTGCTGATAAAGAGAGTATCTCATTAAAAGCATGTATTGAAAAGTTTATAGTACTATACCAGCCTCAGATAAATGAAAAGAAAATTACACTTGAAAATAATATTCGTATTGACCAAATTGTAAATGCTAATACGGCATTGATTGAAGTATTAATAAGCAACCTGTTGGGTAATGCCCTAAGGCATAATACGGTGGGTGGTAGTATTACAATACAATTACTCAACGGTGAGTTAATTATTGAAAATACGGGCAGGAAAACTCCTTTGGACGAAACAAAAATATTTGAGCGTTTTCAAAAAGAAAGCACTGATGGTAGCAGTATAGGGCTGGGGCTTGAAATGGTAAAAAAGGCCTGCGCTATTTGCAACTATACTATTGCTTACCAGTTCCGGGATAACCTACACTGTTTTACAGTAGGGCTTAATAATTAAGTAATAGAACCGGTAAAAAAATCTCGTTGTTTGTAAGGCATATATTGGTTGAAGTACCATTGTTTTGGATTGGAACAGACAATGGACTGGTAATATACAACTGGCAGCATCAAAAAGTAATAAAACGGGCACTTTTAAATGCTAACGGAGCCTCCAATGTGTGTTATGCTGTGCAAAAAGACAACAATGGTTTCTTCTGGGTAAGCAGCAACTTGGGTCTGTATAAATTCAATAACAAATTTGAATTATTGCAAAAATATAATACTGGTAATGGTCTTTCTTTTTTAGAATACAATACGGCAAGCACTTTGAAAGATTCAGATGGTGCAATTTATTTTGGCGGTGTGGGGGGCATAACAAATTTTCGCCCGGACGCTTTATTACAAAACGCTTTTAGCCCTGCACCGTTAATTACTTCTATTAAAGTAAATGATAAACCCTGGGTACTTCAAAAGAATCCAAACCTTGTAAATGAATTAAGTTTTAACAGCAAACAAAATTTTCTCTCCATACAATTTGCAGTCACAAATTATTCAAATGAAGCAAACAATACATTTAGCTACCGCCTGAAAGGATTGAATGATAACTGGAGTACAGCCAGCACCAATAACACAGCTACCTTTACAAGTTTGCCGCCGGGTGCTCACACCTTTGAATTACGCTCTGCCAACAGCGATGGTAAATGGAGCAATGAAGTAAAAACACTGTCCATAACCATTCTTCCACCGTGGTGGCAAACCTGGTGGTTTATTACGATAGCAGCCATTGCGCTGACCACTCTCCTTACTTTTATTATAAGAAGAAGGATCAAAAATATCCGTTCGGAAGCAGCGGTAAAACAACAAATGGCAGAGTTAGAAATAAAAGGCCTGCATGCACAAATGAATCCGCATTTTATTTTCAACTCACTCAACAGTATTAAAGAAATGATACTGGAAGATCAGAAGCAAAATGCCAGCCGTTACCTCAGTAAGTTTGCACAACTCATCGGTACCAGTTTGGAGCAATAACGACAGACATTCATTACCATAAAACAAGCGGTTCGGTTATCCTCTCCAACAGTAAAGAAGTGGAAGTAAGCCGAAGGAAGAAAGACTTTTTCCTCAGTCGAATGAAAGAATTTCATAAATTCTGATTTACCTGTTAATATAAACACAGAAGGTTTCCCCTCGCTTTTCTATTTTTACAGGATGGCTGATTACACAACTAAAAAAATTGTATTATTTGATGGTGTTTGCAACCTCTGCAGCGGCAGTGTGCAGTTTATTTTAAAACGGGATAAAAAAGACCAGTTTTTGTTTAGTTCCTTACAGGGAAATTTCGGGCAGCGAATTTTAAAGGAATATCATCTTTCTTCCGATAACTTTAATTCCTTCCTGCTGCTGGAAGGCGGCAAACTGTATACCCGCAGCAGCGGTGCTTTACGTATGCTGAAACACCTGGGCGGAGGATGGAATTTACTATACATATTCATTATTGTCCCTACATTCATCAGGGATGCGGTGTACAATTTTATTGCAAAGAACCGCTATAAATGGTTTGGAAAAATGAATGAATGCTGGCTGCCAAATCCAGTATGGAAAAATAAATTTCTGGAGTAAATAAACCCTGTTAAAAAAAATTTGTCTTACCGATTATGATTTTAGTCAACTTTGCATCCATTAAACCTAAACTATCATGTATTGTAAACTTTATGCCTGTAAAACCTATTTTAAAAAGAATAAAAACTTTTTTAAGCAGCCTGTATTTCCTTTTTTTTATAAACGGGATTTTACTTACCAGCATCATCTATTTTACCATTGAATCAAAATACGAAACAGAGTTATTCTCCATAATAGCAAAACAAATCAGGAGCCAGTTACCGGCAAATTATACGAAAACGGATTTTGCGATCAAAGCCATGCATACTTCCTACCAGTTACAGGAAAAAAGATACCTGCTTTTTGGAAACCAGCAAATGGATGGCATTAAAGTAAACATTATACATCCCAGCACTGTTGATTTAATGACCGGTAACGGGGCTTGTGGAAGTTATTCCACCGTACTTGCCCGTATCCTGAAATCAAACGATATGAAAGTGAGGATTGGTCAGATGAAAATAAAGGGTAGTTATGGCGGTCATATATTTATTGAAACAAAAACGGAAGCAGGATGGATCGTACTGGACCCCATGTTTGATCTTTACTTTAAAAAGGAAAATGGTGAGCCGGCCACCTTCTCCGATTTGAATAGTAATTGGTCATTTTATAAACAGCAAATTCCGCCTAATTACAATCCGGTTTATGCATATGAAGGAGTGCGTTATACCAACTGGGAAAAAATTCCCGGTGTTACCACCACTCTAAAATCCATTCTCAATTTTTTTATGGGTAAAGAAAATGCTGACCAGGTTTCAGTAAGACCTTACCTGCTGAGAATTTATAATAAACTGGCGTGGGCAACTTGTATTATATGGGTTTTTATTCTTTTCTACACCTTTAAAGTGTACAGGAAAAAAGTAAAAGCCCCGGCATTAAAAATAATTTCTTCCGGTGCAAATGTTGCCGTGGGGTTAAAGCGTTAAAAAAATTTCTCCTTTCATATAAAAAATACATTGTCCGCCGATGATTACACGGTCAGCATTTAATTGTTCGCAAACCAGTTCACCACCACGCTGACTTAATTGTTTCGCCTGCATTTTGCTTTTTTCCAGTTTATCACTCCAGAAAGGGATGAGTTGCGAATGGGCAGAGCCTGTTACGGGATCTTCATTTACACCGGCTGCAGGTGCAAAAAACCGGGATACAAAATCCACATTTTTCCCCGGAGCCGTTATGATCATTTTATCAAAATGCTTTGCCATAAGTGTAAAATCCGGTGTACAGTTTTTTACAGCATCTTCATTGTTTAATTCAACCAAAATATCACGGTATTTGTAAACACCCACAATTTCGGGATTACCGAGAATTTGAGAAAGTTCTGAAGGATATTCAGAAACCCTTTCCGGCTTCCAGGATGGAAAGTTCATGAATAACATTTGCCGGTTCTTAGTAATGATCAGCTTTCCGCTCTTAGAATTAAATACAACTTTTTTCTTTTTTGATTTCAAAATTTCAAATACTACGTAAGCAGAGGCAAGTGTTGCGTGTCCGCAAAGATTGATCTCATAGGCAGGAGTAAACCAACGGATATCATAATCCACTACTTTTTCATTTGACGGAACAAAAAAAACCGTCTCACTTAAATTATTTTCCAGGGCAATTTGCTGCATCAGTTCAGCAGGCAGCCACTTTTTTAAGGGAATTACAGCAGCAGGGTTTCCTTTAAATAAAGCTGTGGCGAAAGCATCAACCTGGTATAATTTTAATTTCATCTGTAAAATTTAATTTGAAACACCTGCAATTTTATTCCGTCATCATTTCTTTGACAGTCTGAATAATATCTTCAGCATTAGGTTTACTGAAATAATCACCATCACTTCCATACGCAGGACGGTGAGGTTGTGCAGTAATGGTTCGGGGTGCAACATCTAACCATTTATATCCCCCCTGTTCTTCCATTACTTTATTAAACATGTATCCTGCTGCACCACCGGGTACATCTTCATCCACAAAAACGATGCGGCTGGTCTTTTTTAATGACTGAAGGATGCTATGATGAATATCGAATGGCAAAAGCGTTTGTACATCTATTATTTCACAACTGATTCCTTTTGTTTCTAGTTGTGCAGCCGCTTCCTGAATAATGCGTAAAATAGATCCATAAGATACAATAGTGATATCTGTCCCTTCCCTTATTACTTCCGGGATACCTAATGGAACAGTAAAGGCTGAAAGATTGGCGGGTAATTTTTCTTTTAACCGATATCCGTTCAAACATTCAATCACTAATGCAGGCTCGTTAGCATCCAGTAATGTATTATACATTCCTGCCGCCTGTACCATATTGCGGGGAACACAAACATACATGCCACGAAGTGCATGAATGATCATCCCCATAGGAGAGCCACTATGCCAGATACCTTCCAGCCGGTGCCCCCTTGAACGAACAATCACTGGTGCACACTGCGTACCTACTGTACGGTATTGTAAAGTAGCGGCATCATCTGTTAATGGTTGTAAACCATACACGAGGTAATCGAGGTATTGTATTTCTGCTATGGGTCGTAACCCACGCATGGCTAAACCAATCCCCTGGCCCATAATTGTTAATTCACGAATGCCCGTATCAAATATTCTTCCTTCTCCATGTTTTGCCTGTAAACCGGCAAAACCCTGGTTCACATCACCAATAAAACCAAGATCTTCTCCAAAAGCAATTACTTTAGGATTTGTAGTAAACAGGTTATCAAAATAGCGGTTTAGAATTTCATACCCGTTAATAACAGGAGCATCATTATTATATTCTGGTTTTACTTCAGCAACATTCAAAACACTTTTTTCTCCATTCAGGTATAAATGCGAATTATAAAGTGCCGAATTTATTTCCTTTAAATTATTGTAATAAGAAGCCAGTTCTGTATCATCCCTTTCGTTTAATACCGAGGCAATAGCTTTTAATATGTCTTTTCTCTGTGGCTCACGATTAGAAGAAAGTTCTGCAATAATTTTTTGAATAACCCCTTCGGTATCTGTTCCTGAAACGATTAGTTTATTAAAGTGTTGCACCGTTGTGGCAACCTGTTCTTTAATAGGTTTAAGATATTTTTCCCAGGCTTTTACCTTACTGTCCCTGACAGTCACTTTTGCTGTATTCTCAATCTCATTTAATTCATCTTCGGTTGCTAAAGTATTTTGTATGATCCATTCCTTTAATTTTCTGATACAGTCCCATTGTCTTTCCCATTCCAGCCTCTCGGGTGTTTTATAACGTTCATGGCTGCCGGAGGTGGAATGCCCCTGTGGTTGTGTTACTTCTTCTACATGAAATAAAGCAGGCACATGTGTATCCCTTATTTTTTTTATGCCCTGTTCAAACACTTCGCACATTCCTGCATAATCCCATGCCTTTACTTTATAAATATCAATGCCATTAGTATCTTCTTTTTTCTGAAACCCTTTTAATGCTTCAGAAACAGAACCTTTGGTTGTTTGATATTTTCTGGGAACAGATATGCCATAGCCATCATCCCAAATAAATATCGCAAGAGGTACCTGCATTACACCCGCCGCATTAATTGTTTCCCAAAAATGTCCTTCGCTGGTGGAAGCATCACCGATTGTTGCAAAGCAAACTTCATTACCATTTCTGGACAGATCAGTGAACTGTTTTAATTCTTTTACATTTCTAAAAGATTTTGAAGCAAGTGCCAACCCTATTGATCTTGGCATTTGTGCAGCCGTGGGGGCCATGCCTGCAATTAAGTTTTTACGATTTACCAAATCAAGGAATTCACCCTGTTCATCCACCAATCTTGAAGCAAAATGGCAATTCATTTGCCGACCACCGCTATGTGGATCGTGGTTGGTATCAGGATCTGCATAAAGCTGTGAAAAAAACTCCTCTACAGTGGCTACTCCGGTGGCAAAAGCAAAGGTCTGGTCCCGGTAATAACCGGTATAAAAATCTCCGGGTTTAAAAAATTTAGCCATCGCCACCTGCGGAACTTCTTTTCCATCTCCAAATATGCCAAACTTTGCCTTACCGGTTAAAACTTCTTTACGGCCAAGCAGGCTTGCCTCCCTGCTTTCGCAAACAGTCTGGTAGTCTTTTAAAACCTCGTTGCGGAAGGTATCAAAGGAAAGGCTCTCCAATGACAAGCTATCGTTATGGGCATATTCGTTCATGTGGCAAATCTACAATTTACCACAATTCGCTGCGTTTCTTAATAAAATGCTAATGCCAAAAAAAAGCTATGACATTTGACGGGAATGTATAATTTTGTAGATGTTCCTAATCTATTACGATTTATAAATCACCGGACTATGAAGAAATTATTATTGATTATTGGCTTATGTTGTACCAGTTCAATAATTTATGCACAAACAGAAAATAAGCCAGCCACACAACCTGCTGAACTTATTAAAGTAAATGTAACAAATTATGATTTTGGCAAAATAGTTCAGGGCAAACCTGTTACCTACGATTTTCTTGTTACCAATACCGGAACAGAACCATTAAAACTGGATGATGTTCATGCCTCCTGCGGATGTACTACGCCGGTTTGGAGTAAAGAACAGATTGCACCGGGTGCTACTTCTAAAATTAATGTAGGGTTTAATGCCTTGGCTTATGGCCCTTTTGAAAAAACGATTACCATCACTTATAATAACGGACAAACAAAATTATTAACAATAAAAGGAGAAGTGAGGAAAACAGCTGATAACTCTGTACCAGGAAATTCCATCTTAGAATTATTCAAACAATAATATTTATAAAAGTTTATAAAACACAACACATGAAACATTTTTTTTCCGCATTCTTAGCCTTAATAGTTGCTAATATTGTTATAGCACAAACGAAAGTTGCAGACAAAGTAAAATTTGCATCTGAAATTGTTGACCTGGGTACTGTTAAACAAGGCAACCCTGTAACAGGAACTTTTACTTTAACAAATATAGGTGCTGAGCCCTTGATTATAGAAAGTGTAACCCCTGGTTGCGGTTGTACTAAATCTGATTATACCAAAGAACCAATTATGCCAGGCAAAACAGGTACTATTACAGCTACCTACAATGCTGCAGCAGCTGGTAACTTTTCAAAAACAATTTATATCAAGTTCAAAGGAATTGACGAGCAAAAGAGCGTTAGCATCACTGGTAAAGTTGTTGGTGCGGACGCAGCAGTTGATGCACAAACAAAAGTTGTTCCTGCTACCCCTGCCGTAGTTCCCGCTTCACCTGCTGCTGATAAGGCTAAAGTGGCCACTGCCAAAGTAGCTACCAGTAAAACAGCAAAAAAAACAACAAAGTCAAAAGGATCTAAATCCTGATTTCACAAATTTTTCATCACACACCTTTAGATAAAGGCCCTCTTGCAGCGATGCGGGAGGGTTTTTTATTTACACTGTATGGCAAACTTTATTGAAATAGCTATTTCATTTACCTTCGCTTCATGCCAAAGATCAGCCATCGTGGTGAAATAATGCCACCCTCGCCAATCAGAAAATTAGTTCCATTTGCAGAAGCTGCTAAAAAGAAAGGAACAAAAGTTTATCATCTTAATATTGGTCAGCCGGATATTGAAACACCTAAACTGGTGCTGGATGCGGTTCGCAATTTTGATTTTAAAGTTTTAGAATATAGTCACAGCGCCGGTAACGAAAGCTATCGGAAAAAGTTAGTGAAGTACTATAAAAAATGCGGGATCGAAATTGCCTATGACCAGATCATTGTAACTACAGGGGGATCCGAAGCAATACTTTTTGGATTTATGAGCTGCCTGGATGCGGGTGATGAAGTGATTATTCCGGAACCTTTTTATGCGAATTATAATGGATTTGCCGTTGCAGCAGATGTAGTGGTGAAACCTATAACCTCTTCTATTGAAAATGGATTTGCCTTGCCGGCAATAGAAGAATTTGAAAAAGCGATCACATCAAAAACGAAAGCGATCGTT
>JACPOD010000045.1 GCA_016185185.1 Sphingobacteriales bacterium
AAATTGAAATTCTACCTGTTGTATCAGCATCTACATTAAGTTTTTGAATCTGATACAAAATACAAAAGGGGAGTATAAAAACTTTCGTCTTTTTACTCCCCTTTGTTAATAAGTCTTAAATGACTTTTTCAGTGCCCTCCATGTTCGGGGGGATTTTTTAACGAATTCGTTAAACGTTATTTCTTAGCTGTATCTGTTTTCGGTTTCAAACTGTCAGGAATGATAACAGGTATTTTTAATGTTCCAGCCTGTGTTTTTTGTGTTTGTTCAACTTGCTGAATGAATTGTTTTACACGTTCTCTCTCTGCCGTAAATTCAGGACCCAGCCTGTCTTTTGCATCCAGGGCATCATAGTAGGCAAGTTGCTGTTTGCTGTCCTTTAATACCGCTGTGCAAATTTTGTCGCCTAATTCTTTATCACCTGCCTTATAGGCTTCCACACCCATGTAAAAAGTATATTCATCATGATTATTGCCTTTCGACATCATGGCATAAGGAAGACTTAAAGGGCTTATTAAAGAATCAGCATGGCGTAATAATTTTTTTGCTTCTTCGTGCCGGTTATCTGTATTAAGAACAGAAGCCAATTGCGCATACGTTGAACGGAGGTTAAGGATATAACCCCTGTTCACTTCATCAAAATAAGTTCCTTTCTTTTCTGCACCGCCCGATTTAAATGTATGCATGAGTTTATCCAGCATCCATTCTGTATTAAATGGATTGGTGAGTTTGGCAGGAACCAGACGCCAGCACATCCCGTCATTTCTTAAATAATTACCAAAGCCAAGCGTACTATAATAGGAAGTAAAGTAAACAGGACGCTTCCATTTATTGGCCGCAATAATATTTAAAATAGCAGTTTCACTTTTATCCAGTCCTGATTTACTGGGTAATGCAAAAGATAGCTCATTTAACACACTATCGTTTGCCAATACACTTCCGTTTTTCTTAACCAGGTCAACATCTACCGGCACTTTTACATTTCTTGTGGGGTAAATATTGAGCCATTCGTCCCTGTACTGGAACATATCTTTTTGATCATCACTACCGGCAATCTTATCCATCATCGTATAGAGATCAACGATGGCAGTTTCGGGTACTCCTTTTTGCGGAACGTAGTATATATAGTTTCTTTTTTCTCCGGCAATTTTATCAGCACTCCAAATAACATCAATGGGGGCACTTTCATTTATTTTATACCGGAGCTGGTTGATATACCAATCGATACCCAGCAAACTTGTATTGATAACACGGATATCCGGACGAACACCCATCACTTCCTGTGCAAACCAAAGAGGGTAAGTATCATTATCGCCAAAGGTGAAAAGAATGGCGTTTTTATCGCAGCTTTCTAAATAATCGGTTGCAAGGTCAAGTGCAATTGTTTTCTGACTCCGGTCGTGGTCATCCCATTCCTGTTGCGCCATTAACACTGGTACAGCAAGCGTACAAATTGCTGCCGCAACATAGTGTGAAGAGCCTTTTAAAATTTTATCAAACCATTCCTTTACAAGTAAAACTCCTAACCCTATCCATACGGCAAATGCATAAAAACTTCCTACATAGGCATAATCCCTTTCACGGGGCTGGTTACCGGGTTGGTTTAAATAAATGATGATAGCAAAACCTGTAAAGAAGAATAATAAAAAGTTAACCAGGAAATCGTGACGGTGTTTTTTATAATGATAAATAATACCAATGATCCCAAGTATCAGCGGAAGTGCATAAAGTTTGTTTCTTCCTTTGCTTTCTTTAATACTGTCGGGTAAACTGCTGTCGCCCGGATAAAAAATATTATCGATAAATGAAATACCCGATATGGCACCACCATCTCTTATGCCTCCCTGTCCCTGCAGATCATTTTGACGGCCCATAAAATTCCACAGGAAATAACGAAGGTACATGGCATTGAACTGGTACCCCATAAAGTATTTCACATTGTCACCAAAGTTGGGCTCTCTGTCCCATTGTCCACTTTTATCCTTACTGATGCCAACCCAGTCAGCATAAAATGTTGCATGATAGGTTGGGGGAGAATCATTACTATCCCACATCCTGGGGAAGAAATGTTTGGCGGATGCCGGGAATTTTGGTTTTTTATCTAAACCGATGGGAATGTATTTATCTTTTCCACGGGCATATTTCATACTGCCTTCTTCATACACATAGCCATTGTCATCCGTTTCATATTCATCCGTAAAATATTGACCAAATAAGATGGGGAAGTCTCCATATTGTTCCCTGCCCAGATAACCCTGTAATGAAAAAGGATTATCAACATTATACATATCAATGGCAGGATCTGCATTGGAACGAACCAGGGTTGTTAAATAGGTGGAATAACCAATAAGCACAAATGCAAAACACCATAATCCTAAACGTAAAAATTTCCAACCCTTATTTTTTGCAATTCTTAATCCTATAAAAATCAAAACGGCAATTAATACAAAGAAGAAAGTAAAACCACTAAAGAATGGCAGACCGAAACTATTTACAAAAGGCACATCAATTTTACCAGCTGCTTTAATGGTCCATTGCACTACCGCTACTTGTGTAACACCCAATACCAAACAACCGATTGCAAATGCTGCAACAGTACCCCATGCAGAAACTTTATAACGTTTGAAATAATATAACATAACGATAGCAGGGATACACAATAAACTTAACAGGTGTACGCCTATAGAAAGACCAATCAGGTAGAATATTAACACGAGCCATCTGTCAGCTCCCGGATTATCTGCTTGTTCTTCCCATTTTAAAGCAGCCCAAAATACGATGGCAGTAAAGAATGAAGACATAGCATACACTTCGCCTTCCACAGCAGAGAACCAGAAGGAATCAGAAAAGGTATATGCTAAAGCACCCACTGCTCCGGCAGCCATTACAGAAAAAATTTGTGTTCCTGATAATTCTTCCCCGTTTTTTTGCAATAACTTTTTACCAAAGTGGGTAATGGTCCAGAATAAGAAAAGAATTGTGAAACCACTGGCCAGGGCGGATAATAAATTGCCTCCAATAGCAGGGTTGCTGGGGAACCACATCATAAACAATCGTTGCAGTAAAATTTGCAGTGGTGCACCTGGCGGGTGGGGAATTTGCAATTTATATCCACAGGAAAGAAACTCGCCGCAATCCCATAAACTGCCGGTGGCTTCCATAGTGAGGATATAAACACCAGAAGCAATGGCACAAACAATCCAGCCAACGATGTTATTAATGCGTTTAAAATTCATAAACAGGTTAATTTTTAATGTGGGCAAACCTACAGGAAATTAGCTGATAAACAAAGAGGGAGTTCGTTAAAATTGGGGAACGCCGAGGGCTGAATGCTGAACGCTGAATGCTGAACGTTTAATGCTGAATGCGGATTACGGATTACTAGAAGTATATCATACTTTATATCTTTAGCTCTTTGCAATGAGCGTTATGCCTTCCGCCTTCTGCATTCATCATTTATTCAAAATGCACACGTACGGTTTGATAGAAAAGACGGTTTTGTAAATATTGATTTTGGGATTGCTGCTCAGAATATCCCTGCAAGCCAAAAAGGCCGGCTGCATTTCCTTTATTAACAGCTATTTCTAAGTAACTGGCAGAATTAAAAAGCGCCAGCTTTTCACCTTCATTTACATCTGCGTAGGTTTCGCTTATCTTGTCAATGATCTCGTCTCTTTTAAAAACAATTTTAAAACTGCGGCCTTTGCGCTGCTCTTCAAATTCGTCTTTGGTAATGTTGACGATTACATTTTCAAAATTATCAATAAAGATTATCTGGCCCTCCATCCAGTTATTACCGAGTAACGGTCGCAATGGATTTTTCACGTTTATGGAAACGGAAGCATCACCAATTTCTTCTAATGTTTTTCCACCAGCAATTTTTGTAAACGCATCTGCAAAAACAGTAGTACAGTATAGTGTGTTTTTTGTAGCTGATTTTTCCAGGGGGATTGCTACCACTTTTTGCGGCACTTCTTCCAGTATCATGGTGATAAGCCCATTATCTGCAATACCGATGTACTGATTATTATGCTGTGCAATTAATAAATGTTCGGGCCTGGAATCAAACAAGTTTACCAGTACAAGATGAAATGTACCGTCGGGGAAATTTTTTATAGCATTTCTGCATACATAGGCTGATTGCGGGTAATTGAAGGGAGATAGCTGGTGTGTAATATCAGCAACAGTAATGGCGGGATTAAATTTCATAAGTTGACCCTTTACCGCAGCGGCAAGATAATCCTGCTGGCCAATATCTGAAGTAAGGGTTAGAAGCATAGTACTGGTTGTTGATTACTTGTTTCTGGTTGCTTGTTATTTGTTGTTTGTTATTTCTCAATTCTAACTTCAGACCTCTCATTCTGGTTCCTTCTGCACTACCGCACCAGTTTCCCGTCTTTAAAGAAAAAGTTCTTAACCAGCCTGTCTGTTAGTGCCGGAAAAAATTTATTTAAAAACACAGTTCGTTTTCCATTAAAGGTTAACACCAATGCCCGTTTTCTTTTTTCAATAGCAGCTAAAATATGTTCAGCACACTTGTCAGCAGCCATCATTTTATTTTCATCCATCGGGGATTCGCCCTGTGCAGCACCATCTTTATTTAATGCAGCGTTACGAATGTTAGAAGTGGTAAAGCCGGGGCATACCCACATTACATTCACTCCTTCATCAAGCAACTCTGTCCGCAGTGCTTCCATCCATCCCTGCAAAGCATACTTCGAAGCAGAGTACCCGCTTCTTCCGGGCAGGCCGCGGTAACCGGCAATAGAAGATACGCCAACAATGGTTCCTTTTCTTTCCAATATATAAGGCAGTGCAAACTTGGTGGTATATACCGTGCCAAAGAAATTTATATCCATTACTTTTTTTATCACATCAATCTCCACATCTTTAAAAAGTGCCCGCATGGATATGCCAGCATTGTTGATGAGCATGTCAATACCTCCAAAGACTTTAATAGTAGATTCAATAAAACGGCGGCTTTCATTCTCATGGCTAATATCAGCCACCATAGTGTGTAAATACGCAGAGGGGTTTTCTACCTGCAATTGATATAATTTGTCCTGGTTGCGGCCACAGGTGGCTACTTTTGCACCGAGAGACAATAATTTATCCACAAGCGCTTTACCTATCCCATCACTTCCACCGGTAACAGCCACTATTTTATCTTTAAAAAACGACATATAAATGATTTAACAGCTGCAAAAATAACTGCTATGCAGGTGGAAAAAAATAAACTTGTCTTTTTACTTAAAAAAGACTCAAAAATAAATTTTTGAAAATTTGCTGGCAATGCACTCAGCCCTTATCTTTGCACTCCCAAAAAACGGGTTGATTCCGTAGCTCAGTTGGTAGAGCAATACACTTTTAATGTATGGGCCCTGGGTTCGAGTCCCAGCGGGATCACAAAGGTTACCTCAAATGGGTAGCCTTTTTTTATATGCCTTACGTGTACATACTTTTTTCATCCAAAGTCAACAAATATTATGTTGGCGCCTGTACTCATTTGGAAAGACG
>JACPOD010000046.1 GCA_016185185.1 Sphingobacteriales bacterium
GCCATCATGGCCGTCATCATCGTCATCATCCTTGTTCCCTTTTACTTTTTCATTTTTTGTTGAATTATTTACACCATCATTTCCATTTGTACCACCGGTGCCCGTTTTAGTACTTTGTTCATCAATTTTTTTCTCTTTTTCTTTATTGATCTTCCCCCAAATACCATCTTTTTGCTGAGTGGATTTACTTTGGTCATTTTTCTTTTTAGCGGCATCAATTTTTTTCTGTCTGTCTGACCTTACCTTATCCCAAATGGTTCCCTTTTTAGCAGTATCCTGTGAAAAGGCAGAAAAAATTCCGGCCACAAACAAAACAATTAAAACTATTCTTTTCATACTTTTTGGTTTTAGAGTTA
Source organism: Sphingobacteriales bacterium (assembly GCA_016185185.1). Lineage (GTDB taxonomy): Bacteria > Bacteroidota > Bacteroidia > Chitinophagales > Chitinophagaceae > AWTP1-9. Next base: position 357 of record JACPOD010000046.1, read on the forward strand.
GATGTATGCTTTTTGCCTCCAGTTGCATGGTTACGAAAATTAAGCCATAATTTCCTTTCAAACGCCTATATTTGTTAATCTTTTTTTAACAGGTCATGAAGAAACAGGTTTATTTACATTTCTACACATTTTCAGCATATCAGTCCGTTCGGATGAATGGTACTTCGAAGTAATTCGCTGTAAAAGCTATTCTTTTTTAAAACTTTTTTCTTAAAATTTCAACTCATTACATAATGAAAATAGCCATATTAGGCGCAGGCATGGTAGGCCGTGCTATAGCCATCGACTTAAATACACAATACAAGGTTACTTCGTTTGATATTAGCGAAACTTCACTTTCGTTATTAAAAGCAAAAAGGATAAATACCGTTCAAACTGACCTTTGTAATTATCCTGATTATCCGCAAATGCTGCAGGAATTTGATTTTGTGGTAACGGCCGTTCCGGGGTTTATCGGTTTTAATTGCCTGAAAGCAGTTATAGAAGCAAAAAAGAATGTGGTGGATATTTCTTTTTTCCCGGAAGATGCACTCCAGCTGGATGCCCTTGCCAAACAAAATAATGTAACTGCCATTGTAGATTGTGGCGTGGCACCCGGTATAACTAATCTTGTACTTGGATTTTACAATGAGCGAATGCAAGTAACCGATTTTGAATGTATGGTTGGCGGGTTACCGCAAAAAAGAGTAAAACCTTTTGAATATAAAGCTCCCTTCTCTCCTATTGATGTAATTGAAGAATATATTCGCCCGGCAAGGCTGATGGAAAATGGGAACATTGTAACCAAACCGGCATTAACTGAATCGGAGCTGCTCAACTTTGATGAAATTGGAACACTGGAGGCTTTTAATACAGATGGTCTCCGGTCACTTTTATTTACAATGGGGCATATACCCAACATGAAAGAAAAAACACTCCGCTATCCAGGCCATATTGATTTAATTAAAGCTTTGAAAACAGGAGGTTTTTTTAACCATGAAAAAATAAATTTTAATGGAATGGAAATTTCACCAATAGAATTTTCTTCTGCCATACTTATTAATCAATGGAAACTGGGTTTGAATGAAGAAGAGTTTACCATTATGAAGATAAAAGTTAGCGGGATTGAAAATGGCTTGACCAAAACCATTGAATACAACTTATTTGATAAATACGATACCACTACCCAAACTTCCTCCATGGCCCGTACTACCGGTTATACCTGTACCGCCGCCGTTAACCTGCTGATAAATGGTTTATTTACCAGCAAAGGAGTCTTTCCCCCTGAATTAGTTGGCAAAGAAAGTAGTGTGTTCGATTTCATTTTTAATTACCTGGCTGAAAGAAATGTGATTTATAAAAAATCCGAGTATTGATCTTCTATTATTGCTTCGATTGTTTGCTTATTTAAAAGATGGCTGTTTCAGGTTTTAAAACAGCCTCTTTTATTTTATTACTTATATAGTTAGCGGCTAAAAGATTAACTTTTTTTAATTTTTAGCAATAGCTACTTTTGCTGCTCAAAACCAAGTTCATGCGCCAACGTTTAATTGCATTATTGCTTCTCCTGGTATTTGCAGCAGGCGGCATATTTTATTTTGTTTCAAAAAAACCGGCCGATGCACCTTTGACAAATGAGCCGGGTGTGCTTATACCAGCTAATTTTCAAGTAAGTATTATTAATTCATTTCCCCATGACACTACAGCGTTTACCGAAGGCTTGCAGTACACAGATGGTTATTTATTTGAAAGTACCGGGTTAGAAGGACAATCAAATCTTCGCAAAGTAGATTTAACCACTGGCAAAGTAGTGAAGAATTTAAAATTAAAAGATGAATATTTTGGCGAAGGCGTAACAGTATTAGGCGATAAAATTTACCAGCTAACCTATAAAAATCATATAGGTTTTGTCTACAAAAAAGAAGATTTTTCGTTAATCAAAACGTTTGATGTGCCTTTTGATGGCTGGGGAATGTGATCCTAAAAGTGGCCAGGTAGTGGCAAGGGCAGATATTGGAGATATCATTAAAGCAGCCTTACCACAGGGTTTTGATTCGGACTATAATGTATTAAACGGAATTGCCTACGATGCAACAACAAGAAAAATTTATATTACCGGGAAGAACTGGCCCAAACTTTTTGAAGTGCGTTTTAATTAAATTTTAATGAAAGAAAAAACACTTGAAAAAATAGTTTTTATCATTGCTATAATCAGTTTTTTTTATTGTGTTATACCCCGTATAATCAATATCTACAGTTTTAAGGTAACCGGGGCAATCTTTGAACTGTTGAGTTTACCAATGCTGGCTTCCTTTTTCTGTTTACCCGTTATTGCTGCCTTATTCTGGATAAAAAACAGGTTTAGCTTCCGCACACTTCATGCCTATTCACTTTTTCTTTCCATACTAACACTTATACTACTTTTTAATTCATAAAGTAGCATTGAAGCTGATCAAATATTCTTTAGCTGCCAAAAGAGATTTCGTTCTATTACTTTATTTATTTAAAACAATAGTTTATGCATACAACAGGTTCTGTAACTTTATACAAGAATCCATACCATAATTTATAGTTGCTGCATGAGTATACCACAAAAACTTAAAGCTAAACTACTCCGTACATGGAATGCATTGGGGCCCGGATTAATTACCGGCGCCAGTGATGATGATCCCTCCGGTATTGCTACTTACTCACAGGCAGGTGCAAAATTCGGCACCAAACTATTGTGGACAGCGATTGCAACCTATCCGTTAATGATCGCCATTCAGGAAATGTGTGCAAAAATTGGTTTGATCACCAATAAAGGGTTAATGGGTGTTATCAAAACACATTATTCCAAAAAAGTATTATACCTGATCCTGCTGGTTAGTTTTCCATCCATCATATTAAATGTGGGAGCAGATATTGCCGGGATGGGTGCTGTTGGAAATCTTATCTTTCCAAAAGTTCCTGCCTTTATTTTTTCCATTGTGTTTACCGTATCATTATTATATGCTACCATCTTCTGGAACTACAAACGTATATCGTATATACTAAAATGGCTCTGTATTACTTTGTTTGGTTACCTTATTATTCCTTTTATTGCGGATACAGATTGGCGGCAAACAATAAGAAGTACTTTTCTTCCATCGTTTGAAATGGACACAAATTACCTTATGACACTGGTGGGAATTTTAGGTACTACCATATCACCTTATTTATTTTTCTGGCAAGCATCCATGGAAGTAGAAGAAGAAAATCAAAAACACCTGGTGGTAGATAAAACCATTATTAGTGATATGAAGATGGATATACGTATTGGTCTATTGCTTACGAACCTTGTATTTTATTTTATCATATTAACAACAGGTACTGTTTTATATAAAGCCGGTATTTTTCAAATTGATACGGTAGACCAGGCAGCCCTTGCATTAAAACCATTGGCAGGAGATGCATCCTATATCCTTTTTGCCATTGGTGTACTGGGCACCGGCGCATTAGCCATTCCTGTTTTAGCAGGATCACTCAGTTATATGATGAGTGAATTATTTGGATGGGAAGAAGGGCTGGATAAAAAGTTTTTAGAAGCAAAAGGTTTTTACATCACCCTCATCATATCCATGACCCTGGGATTGATCATCAACTTTACCGGCATCAGCCCCGTGAAAATGCTTTTTTATACAGCCGTTTTATATGGAGTAATTGCACCGGTACTCATAGCGCTGATACTGCACATCAGCAATAACAAAAAAATAATGGGTGAATACACTAATTCCCGCTGGTTAAATATTACCGGCTTTATTACTTTGGTATTGATGACAGTTGCAGCAGGACTGATGATTTATTCTGAAATTAAGAAGTAAAAAGTTATACCATTATACTTTTTCAATAAAATCCAACAGAAAAGATTTAACTTCTGATAATATAAATAACCGAACTGCACTTTCCTCTATCCGTCATGGCCGTTAAATTAGAAAGTAGCCCATTCAAAAAAGCTGAAAATAAATTTGTTTTACCTGTTTTATATTTTTCACTCAGCATCGCCACATAAAAACCATCAAACCACATAGGCTTTATACTTTCAATTTTCATCCCATGAAATTCTATAAGGTAACGCATGCTTTGCGGGGAGAAATGATACAAATGGCGTGGCACATCATAAGCCGCCCATAGCTCTTTATAGTGTGCCGCATCTTTACTGGTATAGTTAGGCACAGCAATGAGTAATTTACCACCTGGCTTTAATAAACTTTTTAAATGCTGCATGTAATAATGAAGTTCATGTACATGTTCCAGCACATGCCACATGGTTATGACGTCAAAACTTTGTGGCGGGAGTTCTGTAAACTGGTCAATGGGGTCTAAAATCAACCCATATAATCCGGCCCCTTTTTTTCTTGCAACTTCATCAGGTTCCAGTCCTTTTACAGACCACCCTGCCTGTTGCATTACACTTAAAAAAGATCCGGTACCACAACCAATATCCAAAATATCGCCTTTGGTTTTAGCGGTAACATTTTTAATCAACTTGAGCTTACCTTTTAAAGTGATATTTCGTACAAGATGATAGAGTGCGTTAATAAGTCCTTTTTTTGTTTCGCTGTGTGAGATATAATCAGCACTCTGGTAATACCTGCCAATAACTTCCTGTGCGGGTGCATCCTGTGTAAACCTGTGTGTGCAATTGAAGCAATGCCATATTTCAAATATTTCTCCGGTTACCGTATAATCTTTCGCTTTTAATGTCAGGGAAATATTGGGGGAACCACAAACGGGGCAATCAATATGATGATCTGTAGTAAGCATAAACAGCGGCAAAGAAAGAGAAGAACCTTCAGCCTGCAAAAAAGAAAATAATCTTTATTTAAAAGCCGCCGATATTTCTGCTGGTGGCGGCAGTGGTGTAATTGTTTGCTGGTTACCGGTTGCACTACTCCTCCAATCATTGGCTGAAAAACTGTAAGCGATCATTCCAAGTGCAATTACTAAAATGGCGGCAGCCCATGCCCACCATTTGGCATTGGCAACACTACCTGTTTCATTGAGCCACTCGCTCATTTGCACAGAAGTCTTTTCACTATCTCCTACTAAAATGGTATGTGTTTCATTTTTACGTATAACCCTTTCAGCGATCACGGGTTTTAAAAGTTGGTTTTCAGAAACAATTGTTTCTAATTGCAGTAAGCCTACTTCATTATTTTTTAATATTCCTATCCCGGGTATAGTTACTTCTTCCCCATCTTTTACTTTCTCAGAAGAATGCTCCAGTGTAATGGTGCCGATGCCGGGTAACCCAATATGGTGATGAAGGGAAGCATATTCCCTCAGCAAGTCAAACATTTTTATTGTTTGTTTTGGTCAAAGTTAATGATAACTCCGCCAAGAAAATTAAATCCGAGCGATTCATAACGGTTCCATCGCTGGTATTTCCTGTTAAGAATATTATTGAAGTTCGCAAACACGTTGATCATTTTTGTTGCCTTAAATTCTACTCCTGCATTCAAATCAACCGCTCCATCCAGGCGGAAGGAATTTTTATCTGGTGTTTGGTATTTGGGCCCCCTCCATGCAAACAGGTCGCCTTTTACCCATACATCTTTTACAGGTTGCCATCTTAGTGCGGCTGTTAACTCAGTAGGCAGCAAATGCCAGGGTTTATCTTCCGTTTGAATGCTGTAAAAACTGTAAAAATTCAACGCTGCTGTTAAGGTAAAATTGTCTTTTACCACATACCCTAATTCACTTCTTATCTGCAATGCCTTCAGTTTATTTTCTTTTTTTACATTAAAGATGCGCTGATATGCACTGTCGTTTACAAAAAGAGCCATATTGTTATATTCAATATTAGCTGCCTTAATATTGTAATTAAAGTGATTGGCCACGCTTCCTTTAATACCAACATACCGCTCGTAAACTTTTGTATTAAACTGCGAAACGGGCTGCGCCATCCACGGATTAATAGTGGCAAGATTTTGATAATTGTTTTTAATATAATAACCGATCCATCCTGCTGTTACTACAAATTTTTCTTTTTCAACATTGTAATCTGCTCTTATATCCGGCAGGGTATTAAATACTTTATTATCCCAGGTGGGGATAATTCCGATTTGTAAAAAGAGATCGGGTGTTTTTAGAAGAAATGCCCCGTTAATGGAATAAATATTATTGGTAAATGATTTTATACTGGCTGGTTTATACTGCGTCATATTAGCGGTGGCACCCAATCGCAAAGCACTTTTACCCACGGTCTTCTCTACAGGAATATTGAGGATGGCGTTGCTTTCTGTTGCTTTATGATTATCTGTAAAAACATTGATGGAAACATCAGGGTTATACGAAAGACCAAAATCGTTTACAAAAGCATTTTTCAAACCAGCCTGTACCTTTACAGTTTGAAATTGCTGCCGAAGGTCGTCTTTGGTGGCATTTTTAACGGTTGTATCTGTTCCATACTGGTAATACGTATCCTGGTTATAACCTGCTTTACCGTAAAATTCTACTTTGCCACTTACAAAATTTCCATTCAAACTAAATCCACTCTGGCTGTATTGCTGAAAAGGCAATTTTCCTTTTTGTGATATATGATTGGCAAATAAATTGACATTGCTTTTCTTACCATCGCCAAAACTAAACCCGGCTTCAATATAAGGTGTGCTGAAATTGCCGAACCCGGCTTTCACATAATTTGAATTATGACTGGGGCCATTGGTATCAATAACCAGTGCCAATGGTTTTAAAGTAACAGGCTGGTAGGCAAAAAATAGATTTTGTGCAGGAATAGTATAAGTAAGTTTAGGTGCATTATTATCGGCAGGCAAAGGCGTAGCTGTAAAATTTATTTTTGCTGCATTACGTAGTACTGGCTTAAAAGAGGAAGTAATATCAATACTCCCACCTTTCTTAGTAGTATCTTTTTGAGCAAAGGAAGAATATCCACATGCCAAAAAATAAATTCCAAAAACCAACCCTGTTATAAAATTCCTTTTCATTATTAATTGCTAATTATTAATTCTTAATTATCATTTATCCCCCAATCTTTGAACCCTGAGCTTCTTCTGCTTTTACTTTATCTAATTTTTGCTGTGCTTCATTTTTCAATTCAAGATTAGTGGCATTATCCACAATACTCTGGTAAGTTGCCTTGGCATTGAAATAATCTTTTTGTGCTGCATATACATCACCCAGTAATATATATGCTTTAGTTACCCAATAATCGTAAGAGCCACTTTTATTAATTACCTCAAAAGCCGACTTTTCTGCATTACTAAAACTACTAAGTGAAAAATAACAAGCGGCTATTTCATACCTGGCCTCTGCTGCCCACGATCCTTTGTTCAAAGCAATTACCTGTTTGAAATTATTAATAGCCTGGTCGTATTGCTGCTGTAATTGGAAATTTTTAGCGGTAACAAGATTACTCAATGCTTTATCATCACTTGTTACGCCTTTATTTGCCAATAGTTCTCTTGCCACTTCAGCCGCTTCTTTATATTCTTTTAACTGGTAATGGCAACGGAGTAATCCCCTGCGGGATTCCATCTGGCTTTCTGATGTAGAAGCCACTGCCCTTAACTTCCCGTAATTTGCAGCAGCATTTTTATAATCCTGCAGTTCAAAATAATAAATTCGGGCAGCCTGCAATGCTGCTTTTTCCAGGTAATTACTGTTGCCTTTTGAAACGACTCCTTCATAAGCTGCTACCGCATTTTTCCAGTCTTTTCTTTGCGAATAACATTCGCCGGTAAAATAATAAGCCTTTACCACATTTGCTCCGGAAGGGAATTGTTTTATATAGTTTGCAAACTGATCAACAGCACCGGCACAATCACCATTGGTATATTTTAATTCTGCTGCAGCATAGGTTAAAGAATCAGCTTCACTCACATTTACATCTCTTCCCGTACTCTTCACAAAATCAACATAATCGTTTGGCCTTCCCATCTCTACATAAATGGCTTTAATATTTTGCAAAGCCTCATCACTCTCAGGAGCATTGGGATATTGTGTTATCAATTTTTTATAAGCATCCAATGCTTCGGCATTCTTATCAATATTATAATAAACCAGTCCTTGTCGTAATAAAGCCCTGGGACGAAGTGCAATATTGTTTGATGTGATTACATTATTAAGATAAGGAATGGCCTCCCTGAATTTTTCATCGGCAATAAGAGTGTTCGCTATTTCCATATTACAATCACCAATCAGCTCACTTGATGGAAATAAACGCTGAAGATTGTTTAACTGTTTTATTTTTTCAGATGGACTGCTGATGCCTGCTATCATTGCTTTTTGAAAAGTAGCATAATCGCTGTTGGGCCAGGAATAACCAATAACGGTTTCATACATTCCTCTTGCCTTAGCATATTCCTTATTCATGTAAATGCAATCCGCAGAACGTATATAGGCATCCTGGTCAATGGCAGATGATGTTAAACTTACTTTTGAAACTACTTTTTGAAAATAACCCAACGCCACTGTAAAATTTTCCTTCCGGAGGTATGCGTAACCTAAATCATAGTTGGCTTCTTTTACACCACTACCCTCCTGACCGGGATTTCCACTAGCAGTAAATGCATTGAGATAACGGACAGCATCATCGATCCTGTTATTCCGGTAACTGATTTCACCTTTCCAAAAATTAGTCATGGGTAAAACCGGTGCATTATTGGGATCCTTCAAAATTTTATCCAGCAATTCTTCTGCCCTGTTTAATTGCTGATCGTTGATGTACTCAACAGCCCGGCCGTATAAAATTTTAGGATAAAGCTTTTTTGTTGATTCTGATTTATTAGGAAGTGATTCCATTAAGGCAAGTGCGTCAGCAAAATTGCTGGTATTAGTTAACACTGCCACTAATAGTTCCCTTGCTTCATCGCCATAAGTTGAGTTGGGATAATCATTTAAAAAGTTTTTAAACTCTTTTAAAGCCACATCCTGGAAACCCAGTTCATAAGATAATTTGGCATAATTGAACCGTGATATTTCTTTCTGTTCTTTGTTACTGCTGCTGGCTGCACAAAATGCAAAAGCATTACGGGCATTGGCTTTTTGATTGGTTTTTAAATACGCATCCCCCAGTAAATACATTGCATTCTGGCTGAGCGAATCTTCTTTGCCACTTAATTGCTTAAATCCTTCAATTGCTTTCGTTAATTGCCCGGCTGCATAATAACAATAGCTTACTTCATACAGATCTTCTTTGGTAACTTTTTTTGACTTACTTACATAATCCTCCAGGTAAGGCAATGCTTTTGCAAATTCTTTTTTCTCGAAATAAATATGTCCGGTCAGTTGCTTTAATTCAAGATCGTAATAACTATCTCCTTTTTTAATAGATACCTCTGCCTGTTCCAGGGCCTTATCTTTTTGTCCGCGGAAATAATAAATGTTGGTAATATAAAACGGCACAATCCGGTTATAAGAAGGATGGTCTTTTACTTGTAAAAAAGCCTCCAGTGCGGTTATGTAGTTTTTATCATAAAAAGAAATAAAACCGTAATAATATTGTGCATCTAAACTGTATTTGCTTCCTTTTACTTGTCTCACTGCATCAAACAGTGGTTTTGCCTGTGCAAATCGTTGTAAGTTAAAGTAAGAATAACCCAACTGGAATTTCTGATCGGTGATCTGCTCATCATTGAGATTTTCAATACTGGAACTCTCAAAATAATCTGCTGCATTGCGAAAATCGTTTTGCCGGAAATAATACTGACCGAGGTAAAAACTCAATTGCTGTGAACGGGGCTCGTTGTGAGCAATAGCAATATATTCTTTAGAAGGTCCTTCAGCCCTCGGGTCATTCATCATCAGCATACAGGCATTCAGATAAAAATCAATATCCTGCACTTCCACAGTCCGGTTAGAATAATCCATAGAGGTAATACCCTGTTTCAATTCCCTCAGAATGGGCAATGCCAGGCTGTATTGTTCTTTTTGAAAATATTCGGCGGCTCTTTTAAATTTTAACTGGGGGTCTGAATAAATACTTGTTTGTTGACCAAACACAGCGGATGAAAAAACAAAGAAGAGTAGAAATCCTGAAATCCTTTTCATGTATCCCTGAATGTTGCTTTAAGAACGAATGATGTTAGTAATTATTTTACGTACCGGCCCGCTGATCTGTTACACTAGTGCCAAAGATACTGATAAGCAATTTTGCAAAGACTGTTCCAATTACTTGTGGATAAAAGGTTCTTAACCCGTATTTTTGAGTTTTTAAAAAAATCCCCAATGAAAAAATTATTATCAACCAACTATTCAGAACTGTCTTTTAACATTTCATTATTTCTTTTGAGAGTAATTCCGGGGTTATTGATACTTGCAGACTATGGTTATGGAAAACTGGTAAATTTCTCGAGTAAAAAAGATTCCTTCATGAATTTTATGGGTATTGGAAGTACGACCTCGCTGGCCCTGGTGATCTTTGCTGAATTCTTTTGTGCCTTTCTGCTGATTATTGGTCTTTTTACCAGGCTTACAGTAATTCCTCTCGTAATTACATTGGCAGTAGTAGTGTTTAAAGTGGAGCATGGAAATATTTTTGGCAGAGGTACCAGTGAAATACCTGCTTTATATCTATGTGCATTTACTGTGGTATTATTACTTGGCCCGGGTAAATTTAGTGTGGATGGAGTAATGGGAAAATAGTTTTATGTTTTATGTTCTCTGTTCAAAGTTTTAATCCAATAACAAGAAACCAGCAACCAGCATGTTTGAAGCATCCACAAAAATAAGAGTGCGTTATGCAGAGACCGACCAGATGGACGTGGTATATCACGGTAACTACGCCCAATACTTTGAAGCAGCAAGAGCGGAGGCGATACGGGAATTAGGTTTTACTTATAAAGACATGGAAGCAATGGGGGTAATTATGCCCATAGTTGAGTTACATGTAAAATTCATCCGGCCGGCACATTATGATGACTTACTTACTATAAAAACCATTTTAAAGGAACTTCCCACAGACCATCGAATAGAATTTAGCCAGGAAGTATATAATGAAAAAGAAAAACTACTCACCGTGGGCAAAGTAGTTTTATATTTTATGAATGCTGATACAAGGGAAAAAACAGTAATGCCGGAACAATTAAAAAATAAAATTGCCCCTTTCTTTTAACCTACACCCTGTGATGGTCGGCTTTCCATTTTTGAATGGTCATTTTTATTTCCTTTGAAGGTAACCCTTCATCTGCTGCTTTTTTTGCCAGCTCTACAAACTCTTCATCCGGTGCAAAACGTAAAGCAATAATTTGTCCCATGCGTAAGCGGCTGTCCAGCGCTTTGCCAGTTAAAATAAAATGCCGCAGATTCTCTTCTGCCCTTATGGCCCTGTCCTGTGCTCTTAAGGCAAAAGCCCTGGCATACCAAAAGAAAATAAATAAAACTGCAGAAATGGCGACAAGCAAAGATGCCGAATACAAATTTTCGTGTGCAGAATTGATCAAATTAATAATACTCCCAATAAATATTGCCAGTAAAGCAGCTGATGTTACAAAATGGTACATTGGAACATAGCGGCTATGATTCTTAAAATTTTGTTCGCTCATAAAACAGTTTTGTTTAGTTTAAGCAGGAAAATTACAGTTTCTGCAGCAAATAATGCATTTGTTTTAATACAGGTAATGTAGATTGCAGTTTTAAAATTCAACAGCATGGCAACTGCCTCTATTATTACTATTGGCGATGAATTATTGATAGGACAAACGATTGATACCAACAGTGCCTGGATGGCCCAGCAACTCAATAAAATTGGTGTATGGGTAAAACGCCGGGTGGCTGTAGGTGATGTATGGGATGAAATATGGACCGCTTTGGATGAAGAAAGCAACCATTCGCAAATTATTTTGATAACAGGCGGTCTGGGTCCTACAGCAGATGATATAACCAAACCGTTGCTTTGCGACTATTTTGGTGGAAAGATGATCGTAAGCGATGCCGCCCTCCAAAATGTAAAAGATATTTTCACAAAATTAAACCGCCCCATCATTGAAAGAAATTTAAAACAGGCGGAAGTGCCGGATGTTTGTACAGTACTTAACAACAGAAGAGGCACAGCACCGGGCATGTGGTTTAATAAAGATGGAAAAATTTATGTCTCAATGCCGGGTGTACCAAACGAAATGAAAGGAATCATGCTGGATTACGTATTACCCCAACTCCCTGCTTTATTTAACTTACCAATCGTTTATCATCAAACGTTATTAACAGCAGGACAAGGCGAATCTTTTTTAGCTGAAATGATAAAAGATTTTGAGGAAGCATTACCTGGTTATATTAAGCTGGCGTATTTACCCAATTACGGAATGGTACGTTTGCGGTTAACCGGCCGGGGTGCAGATAAGGTTGCGATTGCAAAAGAAGTGAATGAAAAATTTTTAATTTTAAAATTACTGGTGAAAGAATATATGGTAACCGATACGGACGAGCCAATGGAACTGATCATTGGAAAAATCTTGCGGGATCATAATAAAACCATGGGAACGGCAGAAAGTTGTACCGGAGGAGCTATTGCCAGCCTGATTACTTCCATCCCCGGCAGCAGTAATTATTTTAAAGGAAGCATTGTTAGTTATGCGAACGATGTAAAAGAAAATTTACTGCTGGTTAGTGCTGACACTTTAAAAACTACCGGTGCAGTTAGCGAAGAAACTGTAACACAAATGGTAAAAGGAGCTATTAATAATTTGGGAGTTGACTACGCTGTTGCCACATCCGGAATACTAGGACCCGGTGGTGGCACACCCGAAAAGCCGGTGGGCATGGTTTGGGTAGCGGTTGGAAACAAAGAAAAGACGGTAACACAAAAATTTCAATGGCGTTTTGACCGGCAAAGAAATACCGACCTCACTGTACAGAATGCTTTGAATATGCTGCGAAAATTCATCCTGCTTGAACAATGATTTTGATGGGAGGGATTAACGGGATTTAATTACCTTTGCCCCCAACGTAATTGCTTGCTATTCCTGCTGAAATATTTGTTGCCGTACAAGAGTGCGACGCAACGGGTGCATAATAGTAATTCAATTGCTGGTAACATAAAAGTATTCAACCTAAAATATAACTTGTAATGAGTGTAGTTGATCTGGTAATGCCAAAATTGGGCGAAAGTATTATGGAAGCCACTATTTTAAAGTGGCATAAAAAGCCCGGCGATACCGTAAAAATGGATGAAACAGTTTTGGAGATCGCTACGGATAAAGTAGACAGCGAAGTACCCAGCACCAGCGAAGGAACCATTGCTGAAATTTTATTTAATGAAAATGATGTAGTGCCCATTGGAACAGTAATAGCAAGGATTAATACAGGCAATGGAATAATAAATATAACACCATCATCTGCCAGCCAGCCACAACCTGCTGTTGTGGAAGCTGCAAAAATTATTGAGGAAGTACCCTATCAGCCCACAACGGCTGTTAATACCAATAAACCTTCAGGTATTCGTTTTTATTCGCCATTAGTATTGAATATTGCCGCTAACGAAGGAATAGGAATGGCAGAATTAGAAGCCATCCCCGGAACAGGTAACGAAGGCAGAGTAACAAAGAGAGATATTTTGGATTTTGTTGCAAGGAGGAAGATGACAGGTGACAGAGGGCAGGTGACAGAAACAAATATTCAAAAAACAGCGCAGCTACCAATCACACAACCTCAACAACAACCCCAGCAACTGTCAACTGTCATCAGTCAACCGTCAACCGTTTACAGTGGCAACGTAGAAATAATTGAAATGGACCGTATGCGCAAGCTCATTGCAAAGCATATGGTTGACAGTAAGCATACCAGTCCGCATGTTACCAGTTTTTCTGAATGTGATGTTACCAACTTAGTGCAGTGGCGTGACAGAGTGAAAAAAGAATTTGAAAAAAGGGAAGGGGAAAAAATAACATTGACTCCATTGTTTATTGAAGCCGTGGTAAAGTGTATAAAAAAATATCCCTGGCTCAACAGTAGTGTGGATGGAGATAAAATACTTGTGAAGAAAGATATTAATATCGGGATGGCTACAGCCCTGCCAAATGGTAACCTTATTGTTCCCATCATAAAAAATGCAGATCAGCTAAACCTGGTTGGCCTTTCAAAACAGGTTAACAATTTAGCCAATGCCGCCCGTAACGGAAAGCTGAAACCCGATGATACCAGCGGTGGCACTTTTACTTTAACGAATGTGGGCACTTTTGGCAGCATTATGGGTACGCCTATTATCAATCAACCACAGGTGGCTATAATGGCCGTGGGTGCGATTAAGAAAAGGCCGGTTGTAATTGAAACACCTGCCGGTGATACTATTGGTATCCGTCATATGATGTATATATCACTTTCTTACGACCACAGAATTATTGATGGTTCTTTGGGTGCTACTTTTTTACAGGCTGTTTCTAAAGAGCTGGAGAATTTTAATCCAAACAGGGAATATTAATTACAACTTCATTTATATACAAAAGCTCCGTATTACTATGGGGCTTTTTTATTGCGTTATTGCTCCATACGTTTTATGTTCAAATAAAACTTTCTTTTTCTTAATTTTTACAATGAGTAAATTATCGTAATCTGTTTCCGCAAAATCGGTTGGGACTTTCTTTTCACCACATAATACATTTGCCAGGTCATCAATAGTGTTACTATGGCCTACGATCAGCACATTCTTTTTTAAAGCTTTTACTCTTTCAATAAATTTAGACATGGTATCATTGGCATAGAGTTGAACAGGAATACCAATAGCATCACTTAAAGGTTTCGCCGTTGACCTGGTGCGGATACGATCCGTAGAAAATATATACGCAATTTTCTTTTTAAAAAGCAGGTCTTTTAATTGAACTGCTCTTTGAACCCCGGCATCACTCAAAGGAACATCACTGCTCATGTTGGCTGCCTGTGCAGCCTTTTCCGCATGACGAACAATATAAATTGTTTGACCGTGAACAGTACCAGTTACAAGAAGAAAAAATGCAATTAATAGTTTCATATAAAAAATTTAACAGGGTAAAAATAAACGATTGTTGTTTATACAGCGTCTTTTCTATAAATTTATACAACCACTAACCCCCAAATTTGAGCTATGAAGACATTATCTGAAACCTGGTTTGCGGATGGCTACATAGATTTTGAATTAAAGAAGTACACCCTTCTCGCCTACCTGCAGGAAATCAACTATTATTTCAATGAAAACAAATTATACCCGCAGCTGGCGGATGTGATTTTTCATTATAACAACATCGTTGCCTTCAGGGAGAATAAAAAGTTTTTGCAGGAACAGTTTCCCAAAAAATTAACGGGTATTCAAATACAAAAACTGCAGGTATTGTATGAACAGATGATTGAAGACGATGAACTGATGCAGGAGCTGGAAACCATCATCAATTACTCCGCCGGCATCCTGAAAACGACTATCAGCAGCGGAACAGAGTTGTACGAATTTGTGGAAGATAAGCTCACCATCTTTCCTGTTGGAATAATTCCCCTGGACAATGTGGAAGGTTATTTCTTTTTAAGTGATGGTAATTACCGTTACACAAGAGTGTTTCAATACCGGCTGAGTTTTTTTGAAAAGCATGATGAAAAATACCGTTCCATAAAAACAAATTTTATAAATGAATGGCAAAAGAACATCACGAACTCATACGAAAATATTAAAGCAGAGCTGCTCCGTAATAAAAGAGATTTGCCCAACCCGGCTGTATACTCTATAGAAACAGATTTAAATTTCCCCGTAGAAGAAACACTGCTGCCCATAGCTAAAAGAAGTTTGGTAAGATTTATAAGTAGTCAAGCAGCCTAATGTTTTTTTAGCTTTATCACCCGCCACATTTGCAATACCACAGAAAGGATAATTAAAGCCAGCCCATAATAGAAGCCACTGCTTAGATCTCTTGCTTCTTTAAAAAATAAAAAAGCCATTGCAATTCCATAAACGGGTTCCAGGTTAAAGGTCAGGTTTACAGTAAAAGCTGAAAGTCTCTTTAACACCTGAGCTGTTAATTGAAAAGCCAGCACAGAACACAACCAGGATAATACAAACAACCAGCCCCAGTCAGCAGGTCCCGGCAATAAGGATTTTACCGGAAAATAATAAAGGTATATGGGCATAAAAGCAGTGAGTACCAGCAACCCTCCCGATAACTGGTAGGTAAGCACCGTTTCACCATTGATACGTTGCAGAAACTGGCGTAGAAAAATAATATTGACTGCAATTAACAAGGCACTTATAATTCCGAGAAAAATGCCAATCTTATAATGCGGGTCAAAATGAAAAATGATATAGATGCCTGCCATCACCAATAAACCCAGTAACACTTCCACCCAGTTAATTTTTCGTTTTACAATAAATGGCTCAAGCAATGCTGTAAAAAAACCAACAGCTGAAAAACATACTAACGCTACTGATACGTTTGCATATTTAATGCTGCCATAGAAAGTAACCCAATGTAAAGCAGCCAGGAACCCAACACCGGTTAATTTAATAATATCTGCTTTACTGATGCGTGTAAGTTTTTTGGTGAGGGCAAATAATAACCACATAGTTATTACAGTAATTAAAAGCCGGTACCAAACCAATAACCCTTCATTAAGATTTATAAGCCTGCCCAAAATTCCGGTAAACCCGGCTAAAAAAACGGAAAAATGTAATTTCAGTAACGCTTGCTTCATTGGAGCAAAGAAAAGCAATCTGATGTAAGGAGGAAATTTAATTTAACTGCTATCAGGCAGCGTTGGTTTCAGTTGAAAGCGTATTTTTCATCTTGCTATGATAATCTTTAAAGATGCTTAGCCAGCGGAGTTTTAACACACCCAGTATTCCTTCTTTAACAATACCCTTATTCATTTTTGACTGGCCCAGTTTACGGTCAATAAAAGTGATGGGCACTTCCTTTATTTTGAAATGCAGTTTCCAGGCGGCAAATTTCATTTCAATCTGGAAGGCATAACCAACAAAGCTGATACCATCTAAATTCATTGCTTCCAATACTTCCCGTTTATAACAAACAAACCCTGCAGTTGGATCCATAACAGGCATCCAGGTAATGATACGTGTATAGAGTGATGCCCCTTTGGAAAGAAAAACCCTGTCCCATGGCCAATTAGCCACTTTCCCTCCGTTTATATACCTGGAACCAACCGCTACATCGGCGCCTTCATTTTTGCAGACATTATATAGTCTTTCCAAATCGTCAGGATTATGTGAAAAATCAGCATCCATTTCACATATATACCGGTACCCTTTATCCAATGCCCATTTAAACCCATGAATATATGCAGTACCTAATCCAAGCTTTCCTTTTCGCTCTTCAATAAATAACCTGCCATTATATTGTACCTGTAAATCCTTTACAATTTGTGCCGTTCCATCCGGGGAACTATCATCCACCACCAGCACATTAAAATTATTGTTCATCCCAAATACATATTGAAGAATAGCAGCAATATTCTCTTTTTCATTATAAGTTGGTATGATGACAATCTTTTCCAAAAGAAAAGTAAATCTAATATTTAAAATAAAAATAAATGTTGCTTCACTATTCAAAAGAACAAAACAATATTGTTTTTAGTTCTTTTTTAACAAGGTCCTTTTCAGTATCTCTGTAAGTTTTTGTTTGGTATGCAAAGGAAAATCGCCTTTCATCATCCAGTCATAATACTGCGGTTCTGTTTTTAATACTTCCTCTACCGGCCTGCCTTTGTGTTTACCAAAATTAAAAACCTCCCGGCCATTCTCCATAATAAACCGGCGGGCAAAATCAACAATACTATCTTCTCCGGTAAACTTTACAACCGCATCAACAGTATTACCTATTTGCGGATAACGTTCCAATTGTGCTTCCAGAATTTCCCAGGTTGCTGTTGCATCCGCTTCCGCACTATGCGCATCTTCCAATGTTTTATTACAATAAAATTTATACGCTGCGCTTAAAGTTCTTTGTTCCATCATATGAAAAATCTTTTGCGCATCCACCATCCTTCTTCCTTTCATTTCAATATCCAGTGGCACCCGTAAAAATTCTTCCATTAGCAAGGGAATATCAAAGCGGTTAGAATTATATCCCCCAAGGTCACAATTTTCGATAAACTGCTTAATTTCATTTGCCACCTGCCTGAATACCGGAGCTTCCTTCACCATATCATCGGTAATGCCATGAATATCGGTGGCTCCGGCAGGAATTGGCATTTCCGGGTTAATTAACTTTTGTTTTACCTGTTTTGTTCCATCCGGGTGGATTTTGATAATAGCAATCTCCACAATACGGTCTGTTCCAAAGTTGGTACCTGTGGTTTCCAAATCAATAAAAGCAATTGAACGGGTTAATTGTAATGGCATAAAAGGTTTCTTGTTAGATGTTTGATCAAAAATGTTTAATTGTTGGCTGGTCATTTTGGCTTTGCGTTGCAAATGTATTTATATTTTCTTATCTAAACAGTTGAAAAAGAAAGTTTAAGCATAAACTGCCGCACGGTTGAAATTTTGTTTCTTTTTTACCGGGAATTTCTCTCATCAAATAGTAGTTTTGTACATAATTTTTTTTCTTAAAATGCGTTTTAAACTCAAATAATCCGATATGAAAAAGCTTTTACGCACTACTGTCTTTCTTTGTTTAGCAGCTGTTTTGATCAGCTCATGTTCCACCAGTAAATATGGCTGTCCATCAACATACTCTTACTCAAAAAGACCTTTTACAAAATAGTTTATGTGGAAAGAACTGAGCGATCCCAATCAACTGGAAATTCTTATTTCCGATTCATCCGTTAAACCCCAGGTTATTTTTAAACATAGTACCCGTTGCAATACCAGTTCTGTTACAAAAAACAGGATAGAAAGGGGTTTTGACAGCAACAACTCCCTCGACTTTTATTTGCTGGATTTAATAAAGCACAGAAACATATCTCACAAGGTTGCAGATATATTTAAAGTCTATCATGAATCTCCCCAAATATTGCTGATCAAAAATGGCGAATGTGTTTACGATGAAAGTCACCTGGCGATAAATGTGGATGAAATTACCGAACAAGCATTTTCTTCATAAGTTTAAACTATCAAGTGAAAATATATAAAGCCCCTGTAAAGGGGCTTTATTGTTTCATAGTCGTTGATTGCTCTTATTTTATTGCTATGCGCAAAGGTTTTACCATGCTATGCCGCAGTTTGGGCACTTCAAGTTTCAGCAGGTGTTTTTTATAAAATGCTTTTATATGTTTTGTTTCTATTTCCGGAGGAAGATCAAGTATGGTTTTAAAACAAAATTCGTTGCATTCCTTACCATTGGATTCCGCTGCCTGTTTTTTTTCTTTTTTATTACCCTCAATCAGCAGAGTATTACCCAATAAAACCAATTGAAGTTGCTTGCGTTTAAACCCCGGCACTTCTAATTCATAATGAAATGCCTTTTCATTTTCTGAAAAATGCAGATGATTGCTAACATCTAATGAATCACCATGAACAATGAATTGCCCTGATTCAATATTTAATACTTGCCCGTCCATAAAAAGAGATTTAAAGATGAATTGTGCTTACAACAGTAAGGTACAAAAACTATAAATATGGCACAAGAATGTGGAAAGAAAAATTTGCGTTAAAGTACAGTTGTTAGCCTGTATTGAACTTTTTCCGTTAATTCAAAGATTTGCTGCTTTAAAGCAGGAAGTACAGTTTCTATTTCAGGCGAAAGTTAAATGCTTTGCTGATGTAGGTTATCAATGCTTACTGCAAATAAATAAAAAAGGCCTATGAAATATTTAACAGAATACCGTGA
>JACPOD010000047.1 GCA_016185185.1 Sphingobacteriales bacterium
AATGCTTCCCTGTGGTAAGGAAGCTCTTGGGTCTTTTGATTCAACAGCTTTTTTGGGAAGATACGTTGTAAGCTGATAAATACTTGTGGCAGAATTTACCCCAAGCAATCCTTCAACACCTGAGCCAAGAATGGCATGTGGATCTTCATCTGTACCCAGGTCAAATTTTCCCCGAATGATCTTATCAGGAACACCCGTTACTTTACCATAATTTTCGTCCACCCCTTTCATATTTACAATGGTTTGGTATTCGCCATTTATTACAGCTGCTTTCTCTTCTGCTACTTTTGAATAAACAGCTACGCCGGGTGTGGAAGAAATTTTATTTAATTGTTCTGTTGAGATGAACAGTGTTTTGCCTGAGGCGGGAGATATTTTTAATTCAGGATAAAAAGAAGAATAAAGTGATTTTACTAAACTTTCAAAACCGTTAAATACACTTAATACCAAAACCAATGCCGCCGCACCCACAGCAATGGCCGTTACACTTACCCACGAAATAATATTAATTGCGTTGGTTGATTTTTTAGCCTTAAAATATCGGAGTGCAAATAATTTGTACAAATCATTACGGTTTTCGGGTTAATTATTCCGTGCTTTTATTTTCGTCCTGTATTTTTTTAAACAAATCTTCCATTTTAAAAACGTGCTCCAGTGTATCGTCGGTAAAAAATTTAAGTACAGGAATATTCCGTACCTGGTGTTTGATGCGGGTTGCCAGTTCTTTTTTTATTTCCCAGGCCTTGCTTTCAATTTTGTTCATCACAGCATCTTTATCCTTAACCTGGAAAAGACTGAGGTAAACCCTTGCTTCTAACAAATCTGGTGTAATTTTTACCGAGGAAATTGAAACCAGTCCACCATCCTGCATATTTAAACCAAGACGCTGAAATATGATATTCATTTCTTCATTAATAATACCGGCTATCTGTTTCTGACGTTTTCCTTCTTCCATTTTATTAACAGCTTTGTCGGGGTAAAATTAGTTACTTTTGCTGCTTTTAAGCAGGATTTATAAAAATGAAAAAATATTCACGGGTTTTTGGTTACCTGAAACAATACAAAGGAAAGATTGTCCTTTATTTCATTTTCATATTGCTTTCCACGGTATTTTCCATTTTTTCCATCAGTATGCTGATGCCCTTTTTCAATTTGATCTTTTTGGGTAAATCGGATGTGTTAGACCAGGTAAATGGTAATACGAAATCAGATGCATTACACTGGCTAACCCAATTTATTTCAGACTTGTCAAAACGGTTTAATGATGATAAGTTTTCTTTGCTGCTTATCATATGTGCATTTATTCTAACCTCAATTTTGCTGAAGAACCTTTTTTTATACCTTTCTTATTATGTGCTCAACCCTTTAAAGAATACAGTTGTAGCAAAACTCAGGTATGAAGTTTATTCTAAAATCTTAAAACTTCCCATCGGGTTTTTTACAGAGCAGCGAAAGGGTGATATTATGAGCCGTATGACCAATGATATTAGTGAAGTGGAAACATCTGTTGTAGGCACACTGGAGGGATGGATAAGAGATCCCCTGCAAATACTGGCGTGTATCATCTATCTTTTTTATCTGAGTACCCAGCTTACATTTTTTATGCTGTTACTGTTACCCGTTATGGGATTTGTAATTGGCAGGATCGGAAGAAGCTTAAAAAAACACAGTAAAATAACAGCGGAATTGGCGGGAGAATCTGTTTCTATTTTAGATGAAACACTTGGGGGATTGAGAGTAATAAAAGCGTTTACTGCAGAAAAATTATTAGGGGACCGTTTCATTACCAATAATAATAAACTATTACATACAAGGAATGCTATTGGATACCGACGTGACCTTGCTTCGCCTTTAAGTGAAACGATGGGAATACTTGTTTTCTGCGCCATTCTTTTGTACGGAGGATCACTTATATTAAATCACAGCAGCGGCAGTTTGAGTGGTGGTACATTCATCGTTTACCTGGGTATGTTTTACAATATCATCAATCCTGCCAAAACACTCTCCACTTCATTTTACAATATGCAAAAAGGGAGTGCCGCTATAGGACGGATTGAAGAAGTTTTAAAAGCACCACTTACCGTAGATGAAAATCCTAACGGTATTAAGCCAATCTCTTTTACGAACAGCATCGAACTGAAAAATGTTGGGTTTAATTATGAAGATGTTTCCATCTTAAATAGTATAAACCTCAAGATTGAAAAAGGTAAGACTGTTGCTTTGGTAGGATCGAGTGGTGCCGGCAAATCTACTTTGGTTGATCTGATACCCAGATTTCACGATGTGAGCAGTGGCGAATTGTTGGTCGATGGAATCAATATAAAAGAGTATTCATTAAAAGAGTTACGTAACCTGATGGGCATTGTTACACAGGAGCCAATATTATTTAATGATACCATTGCCAATAATATTGCACTGGGTAAACCTGAAGCTTCAAAAGAGGAAATTGAAAATGCTGCAAAGATTGCTAATGCCTATAATTTCATTATCCAAAAAGAAAATGGGTTTGATACCAATATTGGTGACCGTGGAAGTAAACTGAGTGGGGGAGAAAGACAACGATTGACCATTGCAAGAGCCGTTTTAAAAAACCCACCCATATTAATATTGGATGAAGCTACTTCTTCACTTGATACGGAAAGCGAACGGTTGGTACAGGATGCCATCAATCATTTGATGCAGGACAGGACTTCTGTTGTAATTGCTCACCGCTTAAGCACGGTTCGTCATGCCGATGAAATAATTGTTTTGCAAAAAGGCGAGATTGTGGAAAGGGGTACACACGATGAACTGGTTGCCAGGAATGGTTTTTACAGGCGATTGGTGGAGATGCAGGAAGTAAAATAAGTAACCAAGCCCCTTCAATCAGTCCAACTGCATTCCCCCAGGGATCATTTACTACTGCTACTTTTATTCCGCCACCCACTTCGGTTATATCCGTAATTACAATTCCCTTGGCTTGTTTAAGTTTATCAACAGAAACTTCAATGGAATCTACCGCCCAGTAAGCAACTGAAGAATTGCCAGCCTTTACAGAAGTGGTATCCGGATCTAAACCCAACTCGCAGCCATTAATATCAAAGCCAACATAAAAAACTTAATCAAAATAAGGCTGGATGCCTGTAATATTGATATACCATTCATTTGCTTTTTGCAAGTCATTGGTGTGATAAATAACAGTGCGGAGTTTTTTAAACATTTGCCAATAATTTATCTGTGGAAGTTACAAAATAAAAAAGCGCAGTATATTACTGCGCTTTACTATTGTTGAACAGGAATTATTATTTAACCATCCCCATTTTAGCTTCAATACTTAAAGTAGCATGCGGTACGGCACGTAAACGGGCTTTATCAATCAGCTTACCGGTAACACGGCAGATGCCATACGTTTTGTTTTCGATACGCATCAACGCTTTTTCAAGGTGATCAATATAGGTGATCTGGCGACTTGCCATTTGGGCCAATTGTTCTCTTTCCATGCTGATGCTTCCATCCTCCATGGTCATATAACGGTTTTCAGCTTCATCACCGCCCATTTCATCTTTACGGGTTATTAATCCCTGGAGATATGCCAGCTCTTTTTTAGCAGCATCCAGTTTTCGCTGAATTAATTCTTTGAACTCAGCTAATTCAGGATCACTGTAACGTTGAGTAGGGCCAGACTGGTCACGGGATTCTGCCTGGGCATCCAGTACACTTTTGGTGAATTCAGGATTATATTTAACGGCTGTTTTTACAGATGTTTTTACAGGTTTAATATTTTCCTCGGCTGCTTTTACTGCTTTTCTTGCTTCTTTCTTCATTTCGTCCAGGGTCATTTTTTTTGCAGGCGTTTTAGGTATTTCCTTTATAACGGCTACGGGTTTAGGGGCTTCAATTTTTTTAACTGGTGCCGGAGCTGGTTTAACAACCGCCTTAGGTGCAGGTTTGGGTGCCGCTTTCGGGGCAACTTTAGCTATTACCTTTTTTGCAGGTGCCTGTTTCGCTTTAGCCACAGGTTTTTTTGCTGCGGGTTTTGCCTTTACTGCTGCTTTTTTAGCCGCTGGCTTTGCAATCGCTTTTTTAGCGGGAGCCGCTTTTTTAACGGGTTTGCTGGCTTTTTTTGTTGCGGGTTTTGCCGCTTTTTTCTTTGCTGCCATGCTTACTCTCCTTTTTTTATTACATACACTTTTAATGAAATATCGTTGACCTCAATATCAATGCCATCAGTTAAATCAGGCACTAATTCCAGATTATCTGCCAAAATTTCGGCGCAAATATAGCTATTAAATTGAGTTATGGATTCCTTTAGCTGCCCATTGTCTGTTATTTTTACCACAATCCTGTCCGTAAGCTCATAGCCATTGTCTTTGCGAATTTTCTGGATGCGGTTCACAATTTCCCTCGCATTGCCCTCATTCACCAGTTGGGGGGAGATGGTTACATCCAGCGCTACCGTTAAAGCCCCTTTATTGGCCACCATCCATCCCGGAATATCCTCGCTGGTGATCTCCACTTCGGCGATTTGTAATATTAAGGGTTCGCTATCAATCAGCAAAGAAATCTGTCCTTCTTTTTCTAACAATGCAATTTGCTCCTGGTTAAAAGATGCTAATGCAGATGACACGGCTTTCATTTTAGGGCCGAGTTTTTTACCCAATGCCACAAAATTTGGTTTGATCTTCTTTTGTATAAAACTATTTTCGGCAGCGAGGTATTCGATCTCTTTTACATTTACTTCACTTTTGATCAGATCTTCAATTTTTTCAATTTGTGTTCTCATCTCCGGATTGAGAACCGGTATCAACACTTTTTGTAAAGGCTGACGAACTTTAATATTTACTTTCTTTCTTAATGACAGGATCAATGAACTGGCATCTTGCGCCAACTGCATTCTTTCTTCCAGAGATTTATCAATGACTGCTTCATTGGCAACAGGGAAATTGGCATGATGCACCGATTCCACTTTATTCATTCCTGTTACCGCATTCAAATTATTAAATAATACATCTGAGAAGAAAGGGGATATGGGTGCGATAAGTTTTACAATCGTTTCCAAACATTCATACAATGTTTGATATGCACATATTTTATCGTGTTCGTATTCACCCTTCCAGAAACGGCGGCGGCATAAACGAACATACCAGTTACTCAAATGGGAATCTACAAATTCTTCGATGGCACGACCAGCCTGAGTGGGTTCGTAATCATCCATGTACTCATTTACTCTTTTAATTAAAGTATTGAGTGAGGAGAGAATCCAGCGGTCAATTTCCGGACGTTCATTTAATGGAATGTAATTTTCTTTAAAAGCAAATCCATCCACATTAGCGTAGAGGGCAAAGAATTGATACGTATTATAAAGTGTACCAAAGAACTTGCGTTGCACTTCTTTGATGCCATCAATATCAAACTTCATGTTTTCCCATGGTGAAGCATTGGTGATGAGATACCAGCGGGTGGCATCGGCACCAAATGTTTCTATGGTCTTGAAAGGATCTACCACATTACCCAAACGCTTACTCATTTTGTTGCCATTTTTATCCAGCACCAAACCATTGGATACACAGGTTTTGTAGGCAACAGAATCAAACAATAAAGAAGCGATGGCATGTAAGGTATAGAACCAGCCTCTTGTCTGGTCAACTCCTTCGGCAATAAAATCAGCAGGGAAGGACTCTTTAAATGTTTCTTTATTTTCAAATGGGAAATGCCATTGCGCATAAGGCATGGCACCACTGTCAAACCACACATCTATCAAATCAGGAACACGTTTCATTGGTTTACCAGATTTGCTGACTAAGATGATTTCGTCCACATAAGGTTTATGCAAATCAAGAATGCCTTCGTGTAAGTAAGTTTTATTTACATCTCCACCTAACACTTTATTAGCTTCTCTAATTCCTTCATTCAATTGTTCAATAGAACCGATGCATGTTTCTTCTTCACCATCTTCCGTTCTCCAGATGGGTAATGGAGTTCCCCAGAAACGTGAACGGCTCAGGTTCCAGTCCACCATATTTTCTAACCAGTTACCAAATCTTCCTTCACCGGTTGATTTGGGTTTCCAGTTGATGGTTTTGTTTAATTCAACCATTCTGTCCTTAATAGCGGTTGTTTTAATAAACCAGGCATCTAACGGGTAGTAAAGAACTGGTTTATCGGTACGCCAGCAATGCGGATAGCTGTGTTCGTATTTCTCAACTTTAAAGGCACGGTTTTCTTTTTTCAGCTTCACGGCTATGTCCACATTCACATCCACATAGTTCGGGTCGTCTTTATAATTCTTTACATAACGATTGCTGAACTCACCCAATCCATCAACAAATTTCCCCTGGCGGTCAACCATGGTTAATATGCCGATGCCATACTTTTTACCTACTTTATAGTCATCTGCACCAAAAGCAGGGGCTGTGTGAACGATACCGGTACCATCTTCTGTAGTTACAAAACTATCAACTAATACACGGAAGGAATCGCCACCAGTTTCCTGATTAGCTTCATACGGTAATAATTGTTCGTAACGGCATTCTTCAATTTGTGAACCTTTGAATTCAGTTAGGATAGTCCAGTGGTTTATTTTACCAGAAGTAAATACAAGTTTTTTTAATTCTTCAGCCTCGTCCTCGGTAATTGACTTCCCTTTATTTAAAAGGGTTGTTATTTCACTATAACGTACTCCGGTGGTATTTTCCTTATCAACAGTAACAATCCTAAAATACTTTTCAACTAAATTTTTTGCTAAAACAACATTTATCGGCAAAGCAGTGTATGGATTAATAGTCTCAATCAATACATAATCGATATTGGCACCCACAGTCAAACCAAGGTTAGAAGGAAGAGTCCATGGTGTAGTTGTCCAAGCAAGAAAAAATACTTCATCATTCGTTATTCCTTGTTCATTATTCGATATTGCTTTGAACAAAAACTCACTTCGCTCATTTCGTACAGCTTTAAACATCGCCACACAACTCGTATCCTTCACATCTTTATAGGTTCCCGGCTGGTTTAATTCATGCGAACTTAATCCAGTACCGGCAGCAGGTGAATAGGGCTGAATGCTCACACTTTGGTACAATAACCCTTTTTTATACAACTCACTCAGCAGCCACCAAAGCGTTTCAATATATTCGTTCTTGAAAGTGATATACGGGTCATTCAAATCAACCCAATAACCCATTTTACGGGTAAGCTCATCCCATTTATCCTTAAACCTCAATACCGCTTCCCGGCATTTTTGGTTGTATTCTTCAACAGATATTTTTTTACCAATGTCTTCTTTAGTGATACCTAATTCTTTTTCCACTCCCAGCTCAATCGGCAAACCATGGGTATCCCATCCACCCTTTCGTTTTACCTGGAAACCCTTCATGCTTTTGTAGCGGCAAACCAAATCCTTCAGTGTACGGGAAATAACGTGGTGAATGCCCGGCATACCATTAGCGCTGGGTGGACCTTCATAAAAAACAAAGGGCTTGGCTCCCTGGCGCAGGCTCACACTTTTTTCAAAAGCCTGGTTTTCGGTCCAGCGGGCCAGTATCTCCTGCTCAAACGATGGAAGATTCAGTTGTGAGAATTCCCGGTACTTATTGCTCATAAACGCTTATCCTGTCTGATTTTTAAGGTGGGCAAAGGTACGGAATATAGGGTTTGAAATTTAAGCTGGTAAAGGACGAGGGTAAAAATAATTCAGAAAAATTCTTCTATGTTTTCCACATTTTTGGGCTTTGGCATAATTCCTGTTGCTTTTTATGCACACCTATAGTTAGAACGCCTAAAGTGGTAACTCATGAAAAACACCTTTTTACTAATTGGATTATGGTCCATTAGTATCGCTGCCATTGCACAGAAAAAATACATCGCCAGGGCCGTTGCTAAACCTGCAATAGTTGCACCTACAGACCCCGTTCTGTTAAGTTTTAGTCAGAAGTTTCCCGAAAGCACTAATGCAAACTGGGCTAAATCAGCCGGAGGAAACTTTATTGCCCATTTTGATAAAGATGGGTTTAAACAGGTAGCAGAATTTACAAACGAAGGAAAATGGATCCGGACAAAATTCCTGTACAATTTTGACCAGTTACCCGAAGTTGTTCAAAAATCAATTAAAGCGAAATACCCTGATGCTGAGGTAATATCAGCTGAAAAAATATTACTGGAAAATGTTCCAGCCTTTTATAAGGTGAGCCTTAAAAAGGATAAAGATGGTTGGATAGTGTGGGTTAATGAAACCGGAATCATTAAAGAGTAAAGGCAATCTGATTCCGGATCATAACGCAAAAAACCCCCGAATTTCCGGGGGTTTTATTTTTAACAGCAATAGCCTGTGCATCATACCCACACTCCCTGTGCAATTCTTTGGGTGTGCCGTGTTCAACAATCCTGTCTGGAATACCCAGCATTGTTATTCCTGCTTTGTATTTATTGGCTACCATAAATTCAGCTATGGCACCCCCAAAACCACCAACGATGGTTCCGTCTTCCACGGTAATTATTTTATCAAACTTGCTGAAAACCTCATGCAGCATTGCTTCATCAAGTGGTTTTACAAAACGCATATCGTAATGCGCTGGATTTAATCCGTCATTCTTTAATTCACGAATGGCAGCCGCTGCAAAATTTCCGGGATGTCCGAAAGTGAGAATCGCTAGTTCCTGTCCATCTTTTAACTTTCTGCCCGTACCAATCTTAATTTCTTTCATCTCTGTTTTCCACTCCGGCATTACTCCTTCTCCTCTTGGATAACGAATAACAATTGGTAATTCCAACGAATCTAATTGTGCAGTGTACATCAGGTTGCGCAATTCACTTTCATTCATTGGTGCACTTACAATGAGATTGGGGATGCAACGCATGAACGCTATATCATAAGCTCCATGATGAGTGGGACCATCATCACCTACTAAACCGGCCCTGTCCAGGCAAAATACAACAGGTAATTTTTGTATCGCCACATCATGTACCACCTGATCGTAGGCTCTTTGCATGAATGAAGAGTAGATATTGCAATATACCCTCATTCCCTGCGTAACCATACCTGCACTTACAGTAACCGCATGTTGTTCGCAAATGCCCACGTCTATTGCACGGTGTGGCATTTTATCCATCATAATTTTTAAAGAAGAACCGCTGGGCATGGCAGGCGTTATACCCATTATCTTTTCATTTTTCTCAGCCAATTCTAAAATGGTATGTCCAAATACATCCTGGTATTTGGGTGGCTGAGGAATATCAAATTTCTTTTTATAAATCTCACCGGTGATTTTATCAAACAAACCGGGAGCATGCCATTTGGTTTGGTCTTGCTCTGCTAACGCATAGCCTTTACCTTTCACCGTAACAATATGCAGAATTTTTGGACCAGGTATTTTCTTTAAGTCTTTTAAAGTATCTACCAGCTTGGTAATGTTATGTCCATCAATTGGACCGAAGTAACGCAGCTTTAATGCTTCAAATAAATTACTGCTGCTGCTAACCATACTCTTCATTCCCTCGGTTAACTTATGAGCCATTGCTCTTGAAAAGTTTTTGCCAACAGGAAGTTTGCCCAGCATATTCCACACATCATCTTTTACTTTGTTGTAAGTGGGTGAAGTGGTAATGTCAGTCAAATATTCTTTCAGAGCACC